>JADLFD010000373.1 GCA_020845805.1 Verrucomicrobiales bacterium
CCACCCCTTCTTCGGCCTCACGCCAAGTCGCGAAGGCGCCAAGAAAGGCGGGTGACCTCCAGCGGTCGAATGCCGAGACGCCCTTCCTTGCTGCGGTGACCCAGTCACCGCCTCTCCCTCGCGCGGAGCGCCGGCATCTCCTCTTGGCGAGCTTGGCGCCTTGGCGTGAGCCACCCCTTCTTCGGCCTCACGCCAAGGCGCGAAGGCGCCAAGAAAGGCGGGTGACCTCCGAGGGCCGAATCCCGAGACGCCCTTCCTTGGACTGCGGTAACCCAGTCACCGCCTTCGCCTCGCGCGGAGCGCCCGCGCCATCGCCGCCCATCGCCTGCGTGATCAGTGATCAATGATCAGTGTGATCAGGTCCGGCAGCCGAGCCGCGGGCGCCTACGCGGATTTCGCGCCGTTGGCCGGCCGGATGATGGAGAGAATGTACGCCTCCGGTTCGAGGTACGTTGCCGCCACGCGCTTCACGTCCTCGCGTGTCACCGCCTCGATCCGTGCGTCCTCCGAGTCCGAGTTCTCGTACCCGAGCCCGTACAACTCATCCAACGCCGTGCTCATGGCGTAGGTGCCAAGGTCCTGCCGCGAGATCTTCCGCTGCCCGACGATCTTGGCCTTCGACCGCGTGAGTTCCTCCGCGGACAGCCCTTCCGTGCGGAGCTTCTGGATTTCGGCCAGGAATTCTTCCGCCACCTGATCGGCCTTGGTCGACTCCGTTCCCGCGTAGAAGCTGAAATAGCCGGGGACGAGCCCGGAGAAGTTCTGTGCTCCCACGTAGTAGGCCAGCCCCAGTTCGTCCCGGATCCGCAGGAACAGGCGCGACCCCAGGTCACTGCACGACTCCTGGATCAGGTCGAGCGCATACCGGTCGGGATGCTTGAGCGACGTGCCGCGAAAGCCCATCACCAGCACGGCCTGCTTCTTGTCACGAGTCTCATCCACGCGCACGGGCGAGCGCGGCTTCTGGGGTTCCGCTGCGGAGACCAGCCCGGTGTTACCCTTGGCCCACCCGCCGAACGCGCGTTCCACCAACGTTTCGACCGCCGCGGCGTCCACACGCCCGTACACGGCCAGCACGCCGTTGTTGGGCACGGCGAGCCGTCGATGAAACTCGCGCAGGTCGGCGATCCCGAGGGCGGACACCGAGTCCTCGGTGCCAATCGCATCGAGCCCGTAGGTTGCTTCCCCGAAAAGGTTTCGTCGCATGCTGCGCGCCGCCAGTTGCAGCACCTGATCCTTTTGCGCGCGAATCCCGGCCA
Source organism: Verrucomicrobiales bacterium (assembly GCA_020845805.1). Lineage (GTDB taxonomy): Bacteria > Verrucomicrobiota > Verrucomicrobiia > Limisphaerales > CAIMTB01 > CAIMTB01. Next base: position 1,260 of record JADLFD010000373.1, read on the forward strand.
ACTGGTACTCGCGTTCGCGTGCCAGTTCACCCTCCGGAAAAGTCGGCCGCAGGATGACATCCGACATCAGGTCCAACCCCAGCTCGAGATCTGTATCCAGCACCTCCAGCGTCACCCCGAAAGAGTTGTTGCCGGCGTACACGTCCAGACTGCCGCCCACGGACTCGATTTCGGTGGCGATCGACTCCGTGGTCCGCGTCGGGGTGCCCTTGATGAGCATCTTGGTCATCAACCCCGTGATGCCGTTATTGCGGGGCGACTCCGCCAGCACCCCGCCTTGGAACACCACGCGACAATCGACAAACGGCAGGCGGTGATCCTCCTTGATCAGCAACCGCAGCCCGTTGGCCAGCACGCGCTTCACGATGCCGTTCGAACGGATGGCCGCTCGGCTGCGTTCCACCGTGGGCTGGCTGCCTTCGGGCAACAGCGCGCAAAGAGTGCGGTTCTCAGCGGTGAGATACTGCTGCGCGACGCGTCGCACCTCGGCCGGCGTCACCTTCTTCACCGCATCGAGGTAGCGTGCGGTGAATCCGAGGTCCCCCACCGCCAGCCAGCTGCTGCCGAGATCCTGCGCTTGCCCGTGCATCGTCTTGCGCACCGCGTAGGTGCTGGCCGTGATCTGTTTCAGCGCCTTTCCCACCTCCGCCTCCGACGGCCCGTCCGCCTGCAACCGCGCAATCTCATGGAACATGGCGTCCGCCGCCGGGCGGAATTTGTCCGCGTCCACCACCGCACTGAGTCCGAACAATCCGGGGCTGCCCGGGTTGTAAGTCCAGGCCTCGGCCGTGTGCACCAATCCGGCGCGCTCGCGCACTTCCCGGAACAGCCGGGAGCTCCGGCCGCTTCCCAGCACCACGCTCAGCACATCCAGGGCGGCGATGTCGGGGTGGCGCAGATCAGGGATGTGCCAGGACACATGCACGTGACCGAGCTCGAGCGGAGCTTCCTCGATCTGCTCGCGCGGCGCGGTCTGGACCGGCTCCAGAACCATGGCTTGGGGGGGCACGGGCCGGGCCTTGGCGGAGGCGAACGCTTCCTCGATCTGGCGCACGACGTCCTTGGCCACCACATCGCCCACCACCACCATGAACAGGTTGTTCGGAGCGTACTTCTCACGGTAGTACGCCATCACATCCTCGCGCGTCAGCGTGTTGAAAATGTCCGGGATCCCGATGATGGGAAATCGATAAGGACTCCGCGTGTACGCCGTCTCGAACAGCCGCCGGCTGGAGCGACGTCCGGGATCGTCGTGGCACATGTCCATCTCCCGGCGGATCACGTCCAGCTCCTTGACCAACTCGTCCTCGGGCAGCGTCGCGTGCTGCATGATATCGCAGAGGATATCCGTGGCCACGCGCACCCCGGTATTGGGCACGTTGATGTGATAGACGGTCCGGTCGAACGACGTGTACGCGTTCATCTGCCCGCCGGCGTCCTGCACCTCCTGATCGATGCGCCCGGATCCGCGGGTCGACGTCCCCTTGAACAGCATATGTTCCAGGACGTGCGAGAGTCCGGCGCCGAGCCAGCGTCCTTCGTCGATCGACCCGGCCCGGCACCAAGCCTGCACCGAGGCCACTGGAGCACTGCGGTCCTCGCGCACGATGATGAGCAGCCCATTGGACAGCGTCGTGACCAGGGCATCCACATCGGGCAGTCGGGAACCATTCGCGTGCGACATGAGCCGCGGAGCATGCGTGAGCCGGGCGGGGCCCGGAAGTCGAAATCCCGATTTGCCCCTACCCCCTTCCCCATGCCCTTTTCCCAGCCTGGCCACGGATTGTCTCTTGCCCAATGGCGTCGAGCTGGGACTATCTCGACCACCCGATGCCTGCCTTCACCTCGAACCAGGGGGAGACGCGGGAAGGTCAGGGGCGTCGTTGCGCACCAGATGGATATGAACCGCAGGTTCGCCGTGCGTCCTGACCGCCGGTGAAGTGACCGGCACGAAGTGTCCCCGGCCCTCGGCGACCCCGCCTCTGCA
>JADLFD010000374.1 GCA_020845805.1 Verrucomicrobiales bacterium
GCGGGGGGTTCCTGGCAGCGGTGATGGGGATGGGGGGCATGGCGCGGGCGGAGGTGCGGATTTCTGAGATTTTTTATCAGCCGGGGAACACCAATCTTTTGGAGGAGTGGTTCGAGCTCTCGAACACAGCGGGGTTCCCCGTGGACCTCACGGGTTGGCGCATGACACGCGGGGTGCGGAAGGCTTTCACGGTCGGCACGTCGATTCCGGCAGGAGGGTTCCTCGTCGTTGCAGCGCATGACGCGACGTTTGCCGCGCATCATCCCACCGTGCAGCCGGTGGTGTCCGGCTGGGAGGGCATCCTGAGCGACGACGGAGAAACGCTGGAACTGGTGGATGCGGCCAACCGCGTGGTGGATTCGGTACACTACGCGCCGGATGGCGACTGGGCGGTGCGGCGGCTGGGGCCCCCGGACTTTGCCAACCGCCGGGGATGGGAATGGTACGCGCTGCATGCGGGCGGCGGGCGCAGTCTCGAACGCCGTCGTCAGGATTGGGATGGCAATGCGGGGCACAACTGGGACGCGAGCCTCGTCGATGGCGGTACACCGGGAGCGGCCAACTCCATCGCGGCGGAGCCCGTCCCGCCGATGATCACCCAGGTGACGCAGTTCCTGGTCGTTCCTCGGTCGGACGATCCGGCTCGGATGTCCTGTCGTGTGGTGGCGCTGGGGACGACCCCGGCGGTGGTCACCCTTCGCTGGCGTGTCGAGGGCAGCGGGAGCTTCACGGAAGTGCCGATGCTGGATGATGGGGCCCACGGAGACGGGCTACCCGGCGACGGGAGGTATGGGGCCATGGTGCCGGCCTTGAGCGACGGCACCCTGGTGGAATGGAATATCGTGGCGACCGATGCCACCGGGATCAGCCGGATCTATCCGCGTGTGGACTCCGACGTTCCCGCGCGGACCGGGAACCCGGTTTACCAGGTGGACAATACCGAGATCGGAGGGGCCCAGCCGGTGTTGCGCCTGATCCTGCCCGAAGCGGAGCGCGATTACCTGGCGACGGAGATCTGGGGAAAACGTCCCGACAGCGACGCCGCGGTGAACGGCACGTGGGTGAGCCGTGACGGGGTGGAGTCCGACTCGGGGGGGTGGCATGCGCGCATTCTGTGCGGCATCCGCAACCGCGGGCATGGCACGCGCACCTTTTCACCGCACAACATTCACGTCTCCTTTGCCAACGCGGAACCGTGGAAGAATCGCACGGCGATCAATCTCAACACCTACCACGTGGCATCGCAGCAGTTGGGCAGTGCCGTCTATCGATGGCTGGGCATGCCCGTCGCCGCGTCCACCTCGGTTCAAGTCCGGCTGAATGGAGTCAACCTCGCCAAGCCGGGCGCCGAGCAATATGGATCCTACGCCGCCAACGAGCCCATCAACGACCGGCTGGCGGTCGCGCAGTTCCCGGACGATGACGCCGGCAATTTGTACCGAGGCGTGCGCGACATGCTGCCCGGCATTGATTCCGATGCTAATCTCGCCTGGCTCGGGGCGTCGCACACCAATTATGTGACCGCCTACGCCAAGGAGAACCACGTCGATCGCGGAGACTGGTCCGATCTGCTGCACCTCATCGATGTGCTCAACCACACACCCGACAGCGAATATCTGGCCGCCGTGCGTTCGGTGATCGATGTGGATCAGTGGGCGCGGTACTTCGCCATCAGCACCCTTCTCGGCAACCAGGAGAACTCGCTCGCCAACGGTTCGGGCGACGATTACGTCCTCTATCGCGGCGTCCTGGATGCGCGCTTCAAGGTGCTGCCCTATGACATGGATTCGTTGTTGGGACGCGGCGGGCGCACGGACACGTACGCCGACGGCATCTGGCGGATGACCAATGTGCCGGTGATGCACCGGCTTCTCACGCATCCCGAAGTGGCTCCCGTCTACTTGCGTGAGCTGCGGGACCTGGCCGCCGGACCGTTCTCCCCAGAGCGACTGAATCCCCGGCTGGATCAGTGGCTCGGTGGTTATGTGGATTCCCAGGCCATCGCGAACATGAAGGCCTTCGCCACCAGTCAGGTGGCGCATGTGCTCAGCCGGTTTCCCCACGGTCTGCGCGTGGTGCACGGACTCAGCGAGACGGGGGGCGTGTTGCGTGCCACGCAGGGGCTGCTCGCTTTGAGCGGCGAAGCGGATGCCGTCGAAACCCGGTTGGTCACCGTCCAGGACGCCTCCGCATCGTGGTCCCCGGTGCATGGAACGTGGGAGTTCCCTGGCGTCGTTCTGAAGCCTGGGCTGAATCGGATCCGAATCGCCGCACTTGGGCCGAATCGAAACTTGGTGGAGGAACAATGGCTCGACGTGCAATGGGGCGACGCGCCCGCCCTGCCGGTGGGAACGACGCTGGCCGCGGACACCACTTGGACGGCTGCCGACGGCCCACGGCGGGTGGCCTCGACGTTGACGGTCCAGGGGACGGCGACGTTGCGCATCGAAGCGGGCACCACGATCCAGTTCGCGCCGGGGGCGGATCTCGTCATCGGCCCCTCGGCCCGTTTGCTGGTGTATGGCACGCCTGAGGCACCGGTCCGGTTTACGCGCGCTCCTGGTTCCACTGCTGCGTGGGGTGGCGTCCTCATCCAGGGCGCCGCGGGGAGCCCGGAGTCGGAGATCAAGCACGCGGTCTTCGAGGGCAATGGCGACACCGCGGTGCACGTGGATGGCGGGAGCGCCTGGCTGGAGGCGCTGCGATTTCGCGCCACGGATCAACAGTACGTCTCTCTGGACAACGCGTCGTTCTTCGTCACCGGCTGCGAATTCCCCGATGCCACGGCCGGATTTGAGTTGGTGCATGGCACCGGTGGCATCCGGACCGGGGGTCGCGGCGTCTTCCATCACAACTTCTTCGGCACCCCCATCGGGTACAACGACGTCATTGATTTCACCGGCGGCAATCGCCCCTCCACCTCGGTGCTGCACTTTTTCGACAACGTGTTCACGGGAGCCACGGACGACATCCTGGATCTCGACGGCACGGACGCTTGGGTGGAAGGCAATCTCTTCCTGCACGTGCATCGGAACGGGAGTCCGGACTCGGCGAGTGCGGTCAGCGGCGGGAGCAACGGGTCTTCGACCTCGGAGGTGACCCTCGTGGGCAATCTCTTCTACGACGTCGACCAGGCGGCCACCGGGAAGCAGGGGAATTTCTATGTCCTGCTGAACAACACGATCGTGCGCCAGACGAAGGTCGGCGGGCTCGACACCGATGCCGGCGTGGTGAACTTCGCCGACGACGGCACCACTGAGGGTGCGGGCATGGTTCTCATGGGAAATGTCATCCACGACATCGAGAAACTCACTCGGAACCATGTGAACGCGAAGGTCACGATGTCGGACAACCTCCTGCCGGTGCCCTGGGACGGGCCGGGCAGTGGGAACTCGCTCTCCGCGCCGCGCTTCGTACGTGTCCCTGCGCTGGAGGAAACCCTGGGGTTCAAGACCTGGGAACAGGCCCAGATCCTGCGCCGTTGGCTGGCGCTGCGTCCGGGTTCCGGCGCGCGGCAGGCCGGTGCCGGGGCGTCCGATTGGGGAATGTACCGGGGATTGGGAATCCAGGTGTCCGCGGCACGCGACGTCGTGGCAGCGGGAGACCCAATGGTCTGGCACGTAGGACCCTCGGTCCGCGGGGCCGAATTGCTTCCCGCCGCGTTCGGCGGCGTCGCGGGATTCGTGGAGTACCGATACTCCGTGGACGGGGGCGCATGGAGCGAATTCCTCCCCACCAGCCAACCGTTGACGGTCTCCGGCCTGGCACCCGGGCCGCACCTGTTGGCGGTGATTGGCCGACGCGACACCGGTCTGGCTCAGGACGATTCGGTGTGGGGACCTCTGGCGTTCCCGCCTGCGTTGCGCCGCTGGACCGTATCGACGGGAGCGGTGGAGGTGGTGCGACCCAGTGTGCGCTTGGCGGAGGTGCTGGCGGACGGTGTGGGCCTGGGTACGAACCTCCTGGCTCCCGATTGGGTGGAGATCGAGAACTATGGCGACACCGAAGTGGATTTGTCGGGGATGGGATTGAGCGACAGCGTGGCCGTGCCCCATCGCTTCGCATTTCCCGCCAGTACCCGACTCGCGGCCGGGGCGCGTTTGGTGGTGCCCTCCACGCTCAGTGTGGGCGAGGTGGGCATGGCTCTGGGATTTGGGCTCGACCGATCCGGAGGCCTGGTGCGTTTGGTGGAATCCGTGGCGGACGGTGGCGAGGAGTTGGATGTGGTGCGGTATGGTCCACAGCTGCCGCAGCGAACCCTTGGCCGTGCCCCGGATGGCGAGTGGGTCTTGAGCGAGCCCACTCCGGGGCGGCCCAACCTGGGGATCCCCACGAGCGGGCCTGAGGTCGTGCGCCTCAACGAATGGATGGCAGACGCGCGCTTCAGTGCGGAGGGTGACTTCGTGGAGTTACTGAACGTGTCCGAGTGGCCGGCGGAATTGGGGGGAGTCGGGTTCAGTGATGCGGCGGGTTCCCCGGCGCGGCACGTCTTTCCTCCCTTGAGCTTTGTGGAGGCGAAGCGATCGCTGGTGCTGGCCGCGGACGGCGACGTTGCGGCGGGGGATGATCATCTGGGATTCAAGCTGTCAGCCGACGGGGGACAGCTGCTGCTCACGAGTACGGCGGGAGTGGTGCTGGATTCGGTGGTGTACGGTCCGCAGCGCACCGACGTCTCGGAAGGTCGGTCGCCCGATGGAGGCACGCACATCGCGACGTTTCCCGCGCCCACTCCGGGCGCGGCCAATCCGGGGGGGCATGCGGAGGATTGCGACGTGGTCACGGACCGGGTGCCGCTGCTCACGCTGAATGCGGAGTGGCGTTACAACCAGACGCAGAATCTGGATGGCGTGGGATGGACGACGCGTGAGTTCGACGACGCGGCGTGGCCGGTGGGACGCGGACTCCTTGCGGTGGAGGATTGCGACTGCCTGCCCTCCCCGGGGATTGGCACCGCGCTGCGGATTGGGCGCATGACGTATTACTTCCGTGCCCAGATCGACGTGCCCACCAACCTGGCTGGATTCAATCTACGCCTGACCTCGGTGCTGGACGACGGGATGGTGGTGTACCTCAACGGCGTGCGCCGTCTGACGGTGGGTATGGACACCGACGCCCCTGCGTACGACACCGATGCCTCGCGCAACGTGGGCAACGGCGCGGTGGAGGAGTTCACCGTGCCGGCGGGCGATCTGCCGCCGGGCCCGGCGGTGGTGGCGGTCGAGGTGCACCAGGCCAACACCACCAGTTCCGATGTCACCTTCGGGCTGGAAATCGTCGCCCAACGATCGGTGACCAATTGTGTTCCGGCGGAAGGCACGTCCGTCCGATTGAATGAGTTGCTCGCCGTGCAGTCCCCTGGGTCCGAAGGCGTGGCGGCTCATGACTATGTCGAGCTGATGAACTTCGGTGCGTTGACCGTGGACCTGGGCGGCATGGGACTGACGGATGATCCGTCGGCGCCGGCCAAATGGACTTTTTCCCAGGGCACCTCCCTGCCGCCGGGCGGGTTCCTGGTGCTGCGATGTGACGCCACGCTTCCCGCGTCTTCCACCAACACCGGGTTTGGGTTGGATGCCGGCGGAGGCGTCGTGCACCTGCATGACCGGCCGGAGCGTGGCGCGGTGCTCATCGATGCCGTGCGTTACGGCATTCAGATTGCTGATGCGACCCTGTCGCGGTTTCCGGATGCCGAGGGTGACTGGACGCTGGGCGAGCCGACTCCGGGCGGTACGAACCGCGCCGTGGCGTTGGGTGCGCCGACCCAGTTGCGCCTCAACGAGTGGCTGGCCGACGCCAGCGTGGGAAGCGACTGGTTCGAGATCTGGAATGGGGGCGCGTTGCCCGTGGCCCTGGGTGGGCTCGGGCTGACGGATGCCCCGTCGTCGCCGGGATCGGAGGCCATCGCGCCACGTTCCTACATCGGTGCGGGCAGCCGTGGCTACGTGCAGTTTCATGCGGACGGAAACCCGGCTGCCGGCGCGGATCATGTGGGGTTCTCGCTGCGGAAGGCGGGCGAAGGGTTGGCGATCCTCTCCACCGCGGGCGTGGTGCTGGACGCGCTCACCTTTGGACCGCAGGCCACCGACCAGTCGGAGGGACGTTTCCCGGACGGTGCCGAGGAGCGCCTGCGTTTTCCAGGACCCACGCCGGGTGCGCCCAATGTGCGGAGCTTGGACGCGGACGGCGACGGATTGCCCGACACCTGGGAACAAGCCCATTTTGGAAATCTCTCGGCACTGGCGGAGGACGATGCGGATCTGGATGGGCTGTCGAACCTGGGCGAATACCTGGCGGGAACCGATCCGCGCGATGACGCCTCGGTGTTCCGGGTTCGTGCGGTGTCCTCGCCTGCGGGGATCGTCCTGCGATGGACCGCGGTAGGATCTCGCATTTATGAAGTGCAGCAGCGTGCGAGCCTGGAGTCAGGGGACTGGACGACACTGCTCACGCTGACGGGGGCGGGGGAAAAGCAGGTCGAGGACCCCGTGCCCGCGGAGGCGCACTCCCGGTTCTACCGCGTGGTGGCCCGGCCCATGCCCTGAGCCGGCGGACGCGTGTTGAGCCCTCCCCAAAAGTGAACGGGGTCCGGTGGCGAGAGACATGGGTGTGATCCCGCGGGTGCGGGACGAGGTGGGCGTATCTCCGTAGCGAGCGCTCAGCTGAGGGTTCGCGCGTCGGCGACGAGGGCCTCGATGTCCGACTCCGTGGTGTCCCAGGAGCACATCAAGCGGCAACCGGTTTCGCCCTCGAACACATAAAAGTGCCAGCCGCGCCGGTGGAGGCCTTGGATGACGCGTGGGGGGAGGTCGATGAACACCCCGTTTGCCTGCGTGGGGTGGAGGAGTCGCGCGCCCTTGAGAGGTTGGAGGGCCGTGGCGAGTTTTCGGGCCATGGTATTGGCGTGCCGCGCATGAGTGAGCCAGGCGCCGGTGCCGAGCAGACCGATCCAGGAGGCGGCGAGGAACCGCATCTTGGAGGCGAGTTGACCGGCCTGTTTGATGCGGTAGTCCACGTCGCGCGCGAGTTCCCGATCGAAGACCACGATGGCCTCGGCGTGGAGACCACCGTTCTTCGTCAGGCCCAGGCTGAGAATATCGACCCCGGCGCGCCAGCTGAGGTCGGCCGGCGCCACCCCGAGGGAGGCCACGGCATTGGCGAATCTCGCGCCGTCGAGATGCACGCGAAGTCCGTGGCGATGCGCCACCGCGGAGAGCGCCTGAATCTCGCGCGGGCGATACACGGTGCCGCATTCCGTGGTCTGGGTGAGGCTGAGTGCGCCCGGCTTTGAAGAGTGCAGGGGGAAGTGGTCACGGACCGCGGCGTCGATCTCCCGTGGACGCAGCTTTCCGTGCTCCCCGGCGATCGTATGCAGGCTCGTGCCGCCTCCGAAAAAGGCGGGGGCACCGCATTCATCGTGACGGATGTGGGCGTGTTCGTGACAGAGCACCGCGTGGTACGGGCGGCATAGCGTCGCCAGCGCCAGGGCATTGGCCGCGGTGCCGTTGAAGACGAAGAACACCTCGCACGGGGTCTCGAAGAATTCGCGGATCAAATCACAGGCGCGCGCGGTCCAGGGATCGTCTCCATAGCCGGCGAGATGCCCGGAGTTGACCTCCTGCAGAGCTGCCCAGGCCTCCGGGCAGACTCCGGAGTTGTTATCGCTGGCGAAATGGCGCGGACGCCTGACGGGAAGGGTCGGCACGGCGCCGAGCAAACGACGACACGCGGCGGGACGCAATCCCGGAGCGCCCAACCCTGGGATCGCCTTCCGGGAATCGTGCTGGCGCGGACCGGATCGCCGACGAGAATGGCGGGGTTCCATGACTCTCACGACGCCGGGTAGACGTTTCTTGCGCGGGGTCACTCGACTCGGCGCCCTGGGATGGATCGCCTTGTTCGGCGTCGGCACGGTGGCTTTGCTGCTCGTGCTTCGGCGCAGTCCGGTGGTGGAGACACCGGGGGACGCGGTGACGACGGAGAGCACCCCGACGGGCAGTCGCGCCATCAGTCCGGAAACAGCTCAGGCCCTGGCGGCTTTGGAGGCCCGGGAGCAGAGCGTCGCGGAAACCCTGTGGGCCCCGGAGTTGCGGGCACAGGCTTGTGGCCGCGTGCTGGACCGGCTCTGGAACGCGGTGAAGGACACCGCACGTTCGAATCGGCTCGCCACTCTTGCGACGCTCAGCGCGGCCGAATGGGTGCTCCCCCAGTTCGTGGAGCCGAGCCCGCTCGGCCACGGAATCGAGGTGTACCAAGCTGAGCGCGGGGCCGTCGCGATCTCCCCGGGGGCCTGGCGTTCGCGGGTCGCGGGGTGGATCTCCGACGGTTGGGAGATGCCGCAGATCGAATTGCGCCACGTCGGTTTCAGTCCCGCGGCCGACGGAACGACGGCGCGAAGCGACTACCAGGTCGCGGTGCATCTGGTTCATCCGGAGTCAGGGGCGGCGGTGGCACTGGAGGGAAGGGTGATCGTGGACTGGGACCTCGCGCACGAAGATGGCGGTGGCGTTCCGATCACGCGCATCGATGCCCGGGGAATGACGCTCCAGCGGCGAGTCGATGCCCCCGCCTTTCGCGAAGTGCTGCACGAGTTCGTGCAGCCGGGAGCGAACACCAGTTCCATCGATCCCTTGCTGGTGCAGGACCTGGATGGCGATGGGCGCTCGGAGGTCGTCCTGGCCTCGCAGAATCGGGTGTACCGCATCCAGGCCGACGGTTCCTGGGCGGGGAGCCCATTGTGCACGCACGAGCCCGGGTTGATTTCCACCGCGTTGTTCGCCGATGTGGATGGGGACGCCGTCTTGGATTTGCTGGTCATGCGTCATGAGGGGCTGCGGGTCTGCCGTGGGGAACCGGGAGGCGGGTTCTCGCGCCCGTGGGAAAAGGCGTGGGACCCGCCCGCGCCGCTGGCCTATCCGATGGCCATGACGGGAGGGGATATCGATGGGGATGGGGACGTGGATCTCTACGTTGCGCAGTACAAGGTTCCGTATGAACTCGGTCTTATGCCGGTGCCTTTCGATGACGCGCGGGATGGGCATCGCTCCGTGCTGCTGCTCAACGAGGGGCGTGGGCAGTTTCGCGACGCCACGGAAGCGGCAGGTTTGGAGTCCCATGCGCGTCGGCGTTCTTATGCCGCCTCCCTGGTGGATCTGGACGCGGACCATCGGCTCGACCTGGTGTTGGTAAGTGATTTTGCAGGGATCGATGTGCTCCGTGGCGACGGTCGCGGCGGGTTCCAGGACGTCACCGCCGACTGGATCCCCGAACGCCGCGCTTTCGGCATGGGCCACGCCGTGTCGGACTTTAACGCGGACGGCCGCGTGGATGTGCTGATGACGGGGATGACCTCGGCGACGGCGAGTCGGCTGGAGCAGTTGGACCTGTGGCGGGAAGGACTGGGCACCGACCGCGCGTCGCGCCGCGCCATGGCGCACGGGAACCGGTTGTATCTCGCCCGGGCGGCGGGAGGATTCCACGAACGTTCGAGCGAGCTGGGCATCGACGCCTCGGGTTGGTCGTGGGGCTGTGCGGCGTTGGATGCCGACAACGACGGTTATCCCGAAGTGTACGTGGCCAACGGACTGGAAAGCCGGCAATCGGTGGAGGACTACGAGTCCCACTATTGGATGCACGACGCGTTCGTGGGCGGCATCCAGGAGGATCCGGTGGCGTACCTGTACTTCATGGGGAAGTTCAGTCGCACGCGCGGGCGTGGCCAATCCTACGGGGGCTACGACAAGAACCGGTTCTTTCTCAACCGCGGGGGACGCGGGTTCGAGAACGTGGCGCACTTGTTCGGCGTGGCCTACGAGGAGGACTCACGGAATGTGGTGGCGGACGATCTCGATGGGGACGGGCGCGTGGATCTGGTGGTCACCGGATTCGAGTCCTGGCCGCAGTCCAAGCAGAGCCTCCGGTTCTTGCGCAACGAGCTGGCACAGACGGGCAACTGGGTGGGATTCCGGCTGGCGGAGGGAGGCGTTGGAGCGGCCACGCTGGGGGCGCGCCTCGAGTTGCGGCACGGCGATCGGCGCTCGGTCCGGGTGGTGACCTCGGGGGATTCCTACCGCTCGCAGCAGGCGGCGGTGGCGCATTTTGGGCTGGGCACCGCCACGCGGGTGGACGAGGTGCGCGTGGTTTGGCCGGGGGGGAGGGAAGTGGTGATCCGGGAGCCGGAACTCAACCGGTATCACCGTGTGGCGCGTCCCGGGGCGACCGTGGATCGCTAGCGCTTCGGAAGGCGCGGGCGTTGGTCGATGCCTTCGTGGATGACGCGGAGCACCTCTTTGCGTTCCTGGCCACGCAAGGGCAGGCGCGGCGCGCGGGTCCATTCCTGGCCGAGCCCGCATTCCTGCACGGCCAGTTTGATGTACTGCACAAACTTGGGGTGCGTATCGAGGTGCAGGAGGGGGGAGAACCAGCGATAGATCTTGAGCGCTTCCTCCCAGCGTCCCGCCTTCATGAGGTCCCACAGGCACTGGTTCTCTGCCGGGAAGGCGATGCCGGTACCGGCCACCCAGCCGTCGATGCCGAGGATGGCGCTTTCGAGTGCCAGGTCATCAACGCCGGTGAAGAGCGCGTATCGGTCGCCTACCACGCGGTGCAGATCGGTGATGCGCCGCGTGTTGCCCGAGCTTTCCTTGAGTGCGACGAAGTTCGGTTGGTCGGCAAGGCGCGCGAAAAGCTCCGGAGTGAGATCGTGCCCGTAGCTGATCGGGTTGTTGTAGATCATGATCGGGAGCCCGGTGGCCTTGGCCACACCGCGGAAGTGATGCAGCGATTCCTCGACGTCCGGCGACTTGTAGATCATCGGCGGCATGAGCATGAAGCCGTCGAGGCCCAGGCGTTCGCCGTCCGCCACGTAGCGGGTCGCCTCCTGCAGGCTGGATTCCGCCACGCCGCTGAGGACTGGAACCCGGCCGTCGACGGCTTCGATCAGGGCGGCGAGGACATCGCGCTTCTCGGTGGCGGTCAGGGATTGGTTCTCGCCGAGGGATCCCAGGAAGATGAGTCCCGCGACGCCGCTCTTGATGAGGGCTTCGGCATGGGTGGCGGTGGCTTCGAGCGCGAGGGACCCATCCTCATGCATCTGAGTGGTGATGGCGGGGAAAACTCCGGACCAATGCGGCTTCATGCGCGGGTAAGAATGCCTGAGGGACGGGAAGTCGGGAAGTTGAGATGAGCCTGTGGGAGGACCCCGGGGTAAGTGGCACGGTCCGGAACGGGGACAGGGTGCACAGGGGTGCACAGGGTGCACAGGATGACCGGCCCAGATGGGCGCAACGGTGCCGGGGTGCCGCATTTGGCAGGACGGGATCTGCACTCCAAGGCTGGGGTCTATCCTGTCCGTCAGGTTGCATCCTGACCTTTCGCAGCAGCCGAGGGTGAGGCGGGCCAGAAAGTTCGAACTTTTCGGGGTTGGGCGGCGTATGATCTCTCGGAAGGTCGATGGCGAACGTGTGGCCAAGCGTGATGAGTGATGAGCAGGCGATGTGGCGTGTGCAGATGCACGACGATCCGCAGGCGTTTGCGGAGCTCGTGCATCGGTGGGAGGAGCCGCTGCGTCGCATGGGGGCCCGGGTGCTCGGCGACGTGCACCGTGCCGAGGACATGGCTCAAGAGGCATTTTCGCGGGTGTTCACCCACCGGCGAGATTTTGATCCCGGCGCCCGGTTTTCGACCTGGATCTGGCGGATCGCGGTGAATTTATGCCGGGACGAACTCCGTCGGCGTGGGCGCCGTCCCGAAACGGCGCTGGTGGCGGATTCAGGCGAGCCGGGTCAGGAGACCTGGGATCCGGCGACGGACGCGCCGGGACCGGCGGAAATGGTCGCGGGTCTGGAACGTGCGGAGGCCGTGCGACGGGCGGTGTTGCGGTTGCCGGAACCGCTGCGCGTGGTGGTGGCGTTGCGGCATTACGAGGGACTGAAATTTCACGAGATCGCGGAAGTGCTGGCCATCCCTGAGGGCACCGCGAAATCGCGCATGGCCGAGGCCTTGGACCGGCTGGAGAAGGGGCTGCGGTCCTTGGGGGAGGAGTAGACGGCGGGAGCGAACGCGAACTGGAGCACGACCGAATTGAGCGAGGACACGAGCGCATGAAACATCCCGAATCGGAGGTATGGATGGGGTGGTTGTACGGGGAGGTAGCCCCCGAGGAACGCCGCGATCTGGAGGCGCACCTGGCCGTCTGTTCGGAGTGCCAAGGACGGGTGGACGGGTGGCGGCGGACGATGGGGCGCTTGGACGAGGTAGCCGTTCCGTGCGTGGAGAAGCGGCCGAAACGTGCGGCCTGGAGCGCGCCGCATTGGGCGGCGGTGGCGGCGGGGTTGGTCCTGGTGGGATTTCTCGCCGGTCGGCTCACGGGCGTGTCGCGAGGCGAGTTGGCCTCGGAACTCGGGCGAAACCGGGCGGCTTGGATGGAGGAAGTGGAGGCCCGGACCGACGCCGTGCGCCGCGAGACCTGGCAGGACGCGATCCAGGCGGTGCGCGAGGAGCAACGAGGCCTGGCGCTGGAGTTGTTACGGGAGGTCCGTGCGGGGCGGTTGGCGGATCGTGCGGAGTGGGTGCGGGTGGTGGAAGGGATGGATCTCCGCCGCGGGCAGGAGTTGGTGGCCCTGCGCGAGGGACTTGCCGAGCTGGCTTCGCACACCGGCGTTGGATTTGAGACCGCCCAGACGCAGATGCGACTGCTGGCTGGTTCTCTGGCGACGACTTCCTACGACGAGCCTTTGAAACCCCTGAAGAAACCATGAAAACCACGTCCCGGTTGGAACCTGTTCTGAAACCTTCGTGCCTGGCCCGTTGGCTGGGTGCCGTCACGGTGTCCTGTGCCTGCGCGGGGGCATTCCTAAGCCCGGCGGTTTTGGCCGAGCCCCAGGTGCTGGGCGTGGTGGCGGATCCGGCTTCGCCACCGTCGCCTTCTCCCGCCGCGGGAGAGGCAGAGGACGATGATCCGGCGGAGTCGGTGAAGCGGGTGGTGAGATCGGCTTTGCGCGATGCCGAACGCGCCATGTCGGAGGCGGCGCGCGTGGGGCACCAGGTGGCGGTGAGTTTCCACCGAGGTGGGGCGCCTTCGGCGGTGGTGCTGCCGTCCGACGACATGAAGCCCGAGGCGGCGGATGCGTTGACCGAGGACCTGATGGTCATGTCGCGCATTCTGCAGAAGGCCCTTCGGACACCGGAGAACGAGCGCAACGTGTTTGGCAGTTGGGTGGGAGTGGAGATGGGGCGTTGGGGCGGATTCGGTCGTGGCATCGACGCGCTCTATCTGGATGGCTTTGGCGCCTTGTTCCTGTTGTCGGTGGATTTCCCCTTGGTGAAGCCCGCCGAAGCCGAGGTGAAAGCGGACCCGGCGGAAGTCGATGAAACCTGGGAGCGCGCGCGGCGCGAGTTGCGGGGTGCGCCGCGGACCGGAGGCTCGTTCTTTGGCGATGCCGAGTTTGGCGCGAGCCCGGACGAGCAACGTCAGTTCGAGGCGACGAGGGTTGAGGAATTGACGGAGCGCGTGATCGACACCTTGCGGCACGCGTCGAACCTGAAGGGACTGCGCGAAGAAGAGACGGTGGCGGTGACCGTGTTCGGTCCGGCGTCGGAAGGTGGGGGCAAGGTGAAGGGACGCCGCGGCGAGCGGGGGAGTGGACGGGGTGGGGCGGCGGCTGCGGCAGGAGGGGGTGCCGGTGGCGTCTATGGTCTCATGACCGGGGCCGAAGAGGGGGTGGGACCGCGTCGCGGTTCCGTGCTGACGTTTCGGGTGAAGAAAGCGGTAGTGGTCGAGTTTGCTGCCGGGAAGCTGTCCCGGGAGGAGTTTGTGCGACGCGTCCAGGTCAGTGCGCGGTGAGCGGGGAGGTCTTGAGGATGAAAAAAAGGGCGGTCACCGTGAGGTGACCGCCCTGAGTGTTTTAGCCTGGAGTCGCGGGGGAGCCTAGTGCCCGGCTTTGGCCGCGGACGTGCCGTCCAAGTGGACGGCTTTGTACCCGCCGATGGCCTTGAAGTAGAGCAGCAGCAGCAGGTAGATGACGGCCATGGTGGCGGGGATGAACGAGTCGGCCACCAGCGTGCGGCGATCGCCGCGCATGTCGGCGGCCACGATGGTCTTGTCTTCGGCGGAGCGCTTGTCGGGGGCGAGAGCCTTGGCTTCGCCGAGGCGTTTGCCGTCGATGCCATTGACCTCCTCGAAGATGAGGAACTTCGACGTGGTCTTGGCCTTATTGTTGGCGTAGGCGGTGGCGTCGGCCTGGATCAGTTCCTCGCTGGCGAAGCGGTCCTTGGCGTAGCCGAGACCGGGGGAGCCGATGAGGCCGGCCGACATCATCCCGATGCCGCCCATGATGGAGATCGCGACGGCGCCGGTGCGCGGGAAGCGATCGGAGGCCACGGCGAGCATGGTCGGCCAGAAGAACGTCTTGCCGACGGCGTAGACGGAGAGCGCGGCCATGGCGCCGATGAAGGTGTCGATGCGGCTCACCAGGTTGAGACCCACGCAGGCGAACATCGCGCAGACGAGCAGGATGGCGACGGGGGAGAGGCCGAGCCGTTTCTCGATGAAATCCGCGCAAAAGCGCAGGACGAACATGAAGAGCGACGTGTAGACGAAGAGCAGTTTGCCTTCACCGGGCGAGAGGATGTTGCCGGTGATGTTCTGGATCCAGCCGTCCGTGCCGAGTTCCACGGCGCCAACCATCGCATGGGTGACGAAGAGGATGAACAGCAGCCAGGCGCCGAAGGAGAACCGCGTGAGCACGGCGACTGCGAGGAGGAGCACGCCGGAGATCAGGTAGGCGACCATCTGGGGCAACCCGAGCGCATTGCTGAAGAACAGCGCGAGGAGGAAGCAGACCACCAGGGCGCCGAGGATGCCGACGTCCTTGAACATTTCGCCGAGGCTGAGGCCTTTCTCGGAGGCTTCCGACTTCGGCATGTGCTGTCCGAAGAACATCAGGCCGTAGATGGCGGTGGGGATGAGGAACAGCCCGAGTTGGACTTTCCAGGACAGGTGCATCTGTTCGCCGAGCGTCCAACCGACCAGACCGCCGATGACCAGGCCGGCGGGCCAGGAGGCGTGGAGGATGTTGAGGTAATGTGTGCGGTTCTTGGGGAAGAGCGTGGCCACGAGCGGATTGGCGACGGCCTCCAGGGTCCCGTTGGCGACCGCGAAGATGAACGTGCCCCAGTAGAGGAACTTGTATGCGGCATCCGGGGCCATTCCAGAGGTGGCGCCAAAGGTGACGAAGGCGGAGAGCACGTGGAAGGCGAAGGCGGCGATGACCAGTTTGCCATAGCCGATCTTATCGCAGATCACGCCGCCGATGATGATGCCGAAGCAAAAGCCGGTGAACCCGGCGCCGTTGATGTCGCCGAGTTGCTGGCCGGTGAAGCCGAAGTCGGCACCCCAGTTGGCGAGGATGCCACCGCGGATGCCGAAGCCGACGCCGGCGGCCAGAATGGCCATGAAGCCGGCCCACAGCAGGCGTCCTGCGTTGGGCGTGATGCCGTCTTGTTTGATGTTCATTTGGGGGTCTGGGTTCTCGGAGGGATGGATTACTGGGTAAAGGCAGGGAGTTTGACCAGCGCACCGCCCTTGAGGGCGGATTCGTGGGCGCAGAGCCCGACGCAGGTCCAGTTGGCGGACTGCCGCGCGTTCGGGAAGGGGTCGCGGTTCTCGTCGAGGGCCGAGAGGAACTCGTGGACCAGGTGCGGATGGCTGCCGCCATGTCCGGCGCCCTGGGTAAAGCTCAGGTGCGTCTTCTTGGCGACATCGTAAACGCCCTTGGTAGTGAAGGGGCGGATGCCCTTGGGCAGGCGTTTCGCGTAATCCGGCGCCTTGACCGGTTTGGGGATCTTGGGTTCGGGCAGTTTGGCGCGGTGCAGGATGAGCGGTTCGTGCTCGACGAGCGGCCATTCCACGGAGGCTTTGGAGCCGTAGACATCGATGCTCTCGCGGTACTGACGCGCCACGTCGAACAGCGAGCGGTAGATGCGCGCCGAGAGGTCGCTGTCCTTGAACTTGATGTGCGTGGTCTCGACCGCGAAGGGCGAGTTATAGTGTTTGATGAGTTCCTTGCGGATGGTGCCGGAGCCGAAGCAGGAGACGTATTCCGCAGTGAGATTGAGCAGACCGGCCACGGGCCCTACGCAGTGGGTGGCGTACCACATGGGCGGCAGGCCGGGCCAGTAGTTCGGCCAGCCGTCCATATCCTGCTGATGGCTGGCCTGGAGGAACTGGATCTTGCCGAGTTGGCCGGTGTCGTAGAGTTCCTTGATGTAGAGAAACTCGCGCGCGTACACGACCGTCTCCATCATCATGTACTTGAGTCCGGTCTTTTTTTGCAGATCGACGATCTTCTTGCAGTCGGCGAGGGAGGTGGCCATGGGCACGGTGCAGGCCACGTGTTTGCCGGCCTTCAAGGCCTCGATCGACATCCAGGCGTGATCGGGGATGGGCGAATTGATGTGGACCACCTCGACGTCGGGGTCCTTCAGCAGATCGCGGAAGTCCGAGTAGCGCTTCTCGACCCCGAACGCGTCGCCGATGGCCTCCAGCTTCTGGGGAGAACGCTGGCAGATGGCGTACATGTTCGCATTGGGATGCCGTTGGTAGATCGGGATGAACTCGGCTCCGAAGCCGAGCCCGACGATGGCGACGTTGAACTTGCGCTGGCTCATGGTTCTCGTTTTCGGAATGGGCGTCCGCAGCCCAGGTCGGGATCAGGGCGCGAAAGCGCCGAGGCCGGCGTGTGGAACGGCGGATGAATGCGCGAGATCACACCGTGCGGTGCGAAGGGGTGTCAAACGGAAACGTGACGGAAGCGGTTGGCGTGGCTGCCGCCGGGGAGGGTTTGGTTCGCGGGGGAGGGGGTGCCGCGTCACGGACCCTCGTGCCGCTGCAGGTCCCACTGTTCGGCCACCTCATCCAGCAGCACGCTCACTTTGGCCTGGAGAATCCGGCCCTGGGCGTGGAGGAACCAGGCGATGCCGGCGAGGCTGACCAGCGGGATCCAGGTCCCCTTCCAGTTCACGTGGAAGAGCCCGAAGAGGATCAGTTCGAAGGCCAGCACGCCCCAGAACAGGACCGTGCCTGAGAGGGTCCAGTGCGGGCGCAACCGACAGTGCAGCATCTGACCGCGGTCGCGGGTGATCTGCCCCAGGGTGGTGAGGGTCAGTCGTGCCCAGCGCGAGCCGAACACTTCGAAGTCATACGCGTTCCAGCCCGAGTCCGCGCGGCACGGCCAGCCGGCGTTCTCGAGCGCGACCAGGATGCGATCCGCCCACTCCCGGCGGTCGCGGGGTTCCTGGGCACGATAGGAGCGGACGTCGATGGAGGATTCCGACTGGAACCGCGATTCGGCTTGGAGCGAGGCGTTCTCGGGGGCCTCACCGAGGTCGCTGAGGCGGGCGCGGAGTTGAGCGAGGCCGCGCACCAGGGGTTGCAGGTAGAAGAGGAGGGCGAGCAGGGCGCGCGACCAGGGGCGGTGTTGGGGGCCGACCAGGGCGGTGGCGTGGGCGGCGATCAGGGCGGCGCCGACCGGGATCAGGCAAGCGACGAGTGTGACGGGTCGCAACCAGGTGACCGGGAAGGCCAGCACCAGGAGCGGGAGCGCCACCAGGAGATGGTAGGCAAAGCTGGTGAACGCGGGGATGAGGCTGTCGGGTCCGGCCGTGTACAGCGTCTGGAAGAGGCCGGTGGCGAAGAGGCCGCGGTGGATGGCGGACCGTTGCCAGGGGAGTTCGGTGCGTGCTGCGGTGCAGATGCGTCCGCTCCAGCGAGCGGCGCCGAGGAGGTTGAACTGGGCCGGGTGTTTGGAGAGGAGGAGTCCTTCGGCGGCGCCGTAGCCGGCCTGCTGCCGGAGGTAGCCTCCGAGGGTGGCGCGGCGGTGGTGCCAGACGAAGGCGGCCGGGGAGAATCCGAGGCGCCATCCGCGTCGCTGCATGCGCCAGCACAGATCCACGTCGTCGCCAGCCTGGCGGAACACGGGGTCGAAACCGCCCACCGCGTCGAGGGCCCATTTCCAGAACGCCATGTTGCAACCGGGCAGATGTTCGGCGAAGCGATCGTCGAGCATGACATGGGCGGGAGCGCCGGGGGCGACGTCGACCACGGCGGCGAGGGGCGGGTCCTCGGGCGGAAGCAGGTTGGGTCCGCCCACCCCCACGACGGGGGCCTCGACGAGGCCGGTGACCAGGTGCAGGAGCCAATCGGGGTCGGGCCGGCAATCGGAGTCGGTGAAGGCGATGAGCTCGCCGGTGGCGGCGCGGATACCGAGATTGCGGGCGTGGGAGAGTCCTTGATTGCGCGGGAGCCGCAGGGTGCGCACCTGCGGGTAGCGGGCGGTGATTTGGGGGGTGTCGTCGGTCGAACCGTCATCGACCACGAGGATTTCGTAATCGGGGTGACGGAGTTCGAGCAGGGCGTCGAGGCAGGGGCCGAGGGTCCGGCCGCCGTTGTAGGTGGCGACCACCACGGAGACCTTGGGCGAGCGCGGGGGGGTGGGGTCGGGCGCGTGGAAGCGTTCGCGCACGGCGTGGAAGGCGGGGCGCGGTTGGCGCGAGGTGGAGGTGAGGCCCATGTGCCAGTCCTCGACGGGCTGGTCATTGCGCACCCACTCGTCGGTGAAGCAGAAGACGATGGCCCCGGCGAGTCCGGCGTGGGTGGCGGTCTCCAGGGTCCAGGCGAGGATCTCGGCTTGGCGCGCGACGCCTTCGCGACCGGCGTCGATCCCGCACTCGGAAAGGACGAGCGGTTGGTGGGCGGCGAGGTGGTGGAGGTGGTGCAGGTATTGGGCGAGCGCGGGTCGCGAGTGGAGGAAGACGTTGAAGGCGACGAAGTCCAGTTCGAGGGGTTGCAGGAATTCCGTGGGCGGGTAGTTGGCGTAGGTGCAGAGGCAGCCCGGGTCGAGGTCGTGCACGGCGCGCACGAGTTCCTCGAGGAACGCCTCGACCGGTTTCACGCCGGACCAGCGCACGATGTCGGGCTGGATTTCGTTGCCGACGGTGACCCCGAAGAGGGCGGGGTGGCCGCCGAGGGCCTGGATCGAGGTGGTGATGGCGGTGCGGATGCCGCGGCGCGAGGTGCGGGTTTCGAGGAACCGGGTTTCCTGGCCCCAGGGAAGACCGGCGAGGACGCGCAGACCGCGTTCTCCGGCGGCGTCGAGGAGCCAGAGTGGGGGCACGTCATAGACGCGCACCAGGTTGGCGCCGAGTTCGGCGATCAGGTCGAGATCCTGTTCCGCGGCGGCGCGGACGGGGAAGGGTTCTCCGGCGGCATTGCGCGCGAAGGAGCCGTAGGTGACACCGCGGAGCCGCCAGCGGTCGCGTCCGGCGCGGAAGAACCGGCCGTCGACGCGGACGCGGTTGCTGGCGGTGGGGCGTTCGGGCATGGCGCGGATCAGCGTGACTCCGCCACGAGCCGGTGGGCTGTGCCGCGGGCCCACTGGTCGGCGGCGAGGATTTCGTCGAGAGACGGGCGATCCAGGTTCCGGTGGGCTTCCATGGTGCGTGCGACGGTATGAGTGATGCCGACGAACGACAGGCGTCGTTCGCAGAAGGCATCGACGGCGACCTCGTTGGCGGCATTCAACACGGCGGGGAGCGTTCCGCCGCGGGAACCGGCTTCGCGCGCCAGGGCAAGGGCCGGGAAGCGCTCGACGTCGGGCGACTCGAAGGTGAGCGAACCGATCTTGGCGAAATCGGTGTGGACCCGGTGGTTCGACGCGCGCTCCGGGTAAGTCAGCGCGTACTGGATCGGCAGGCACATGTCGGGCGTCGACATTTGCGCGAGGATGGAGCCATCGACGAATTCCACCATGGAATGGACCACGCTCTGCGGGTGGACGACCACCTGGACGCGGTCCATGCCGATGCCGAACAGCCAGCGGGCCTCGATCATCTCGAGGCCCTTGTTGAACAGCGTGGCGGAATCGATGGTGATTTTCCGGCCCATGACCCAGGAGGGGTGTTTGAGCGCGCGTTCGACGGTGATTCCGGCGAATTCCTCCTTGGGCGTGCAGCGGAACGGGCCGCCGGAGGCGGTCAGCCACAAGGCGCGCACCGACTCGGGGGGCTTGCCGTCCAGACACTGGAAGATGGCCGAGTGCTCGCTATCGACGGCCAGCACGCGGCGGCCGAGGCGAGCGGCCTCGCCCATCACCGTTTCGCCGGCCATGACCAGGATTTCCTTGGAGGCGACGGCGATGTCCTTGCCGGCGCGCAGTGCGGCCAGGGCGGGGGCCAGGCCGCCGGTGCCCACGATGGCGATGAGCACGATTTCGGCCTCCGCCAAGGTGGCGAGCTCGATCAGGCCGGCTGGCCCGGAGAGCACGCGGATCTCGGGCGGGAGCGCGGCGCGCAGGGCGGGCACGTGCGCCGGGTCGTGGATGCAGACCGCCTGGGGACGGTGGCGCAGGGCTTGTTCGATCAGGCGCGGCACGTTGGACCCGGCGGCCAGGCCGACGAGTTGGACACGGTCGGGAAGATCTTCCGCGACCTTGAGGGTGCTGGTACCGATGGAACCGGTGCTGCCGAGCAGGACCACGCGCTTCATGAAGCGCGGAGACTGGCGGAACCGGTGGCGGATGGCCAGCGACGAGACGGGGCGGTGCCGTCGAGGGCTTCGGCCACTGCGGCCTTGGCTGGCGGGCGGGGCGATTGGTAGCGTCGCGCCGTTCCCGAATTGCAACGAGTCATCACGTCACGTTTCGACCCCGACCTCGACCTCGACCCCGACCGCGATCATCACCATGAGTACCTCCTCCGCCGCGAATCTCTTTCCGAAGCTGCACAATGCCATGTGGCCTGGACTGGTGGGCAAGGGCAGCCCCGGTGCCGAGCCGTTCATCGACCTCGACACCATGCTCGACCTGACCGCCAAGGCGGAGGTCAACGGCGTGCGGTTTGATGGGGTGGACTTGTTCCTGTACGACCCGCACGTCTCAATCGACATCCCCGATGACGGCATCAAGCGCCTGGCGGACAAGATCCGGTCGAAGGGGTTCGTGGTTGGGTCGGTGGTGGCGCCGGTGTGGTTTGAGGGTTCGGCGATGGGGGATGAGACCAAGCGCAAGAACTGGGTCACCGCCGTGCGCAAGGCCTGCCGCATTGCGAAGAAGCTGCGCGACCTCGGGATCCGCCCCTATGGCATCGTGCGCATCGACACCGCGGCCTCGGTCTCGGACTGGGACAAGGATCCGAAGGGCAACACCAAGCTGATCGCGAAGTCCTTTCGTGAGGCGGGCAAGATTGCCAAGGAACACGGCGAACGGCTGGCGGCCGAGGGCGAAATCTGCTGGGGCGGGATGCACTCCTGGAAGCACATGATCCGCACGCTCGAGGAAACCGGCATGCCGAAGGTGGTGGGGTTCCAAGCCGACATGGCGCACACGCTGCTCTACTTGCTCGGCTACAACGCCGAGGCGCATCGCATCGTGCCCGAGGGCTTCCGCTGGGAGCCGGAGGCTTTCCACAAGGCGATGAAGAAGATGACCAACGCTCTGCGCCCGTGGACGTTTGATTTCCACGTCGCCCAAAATGACGGCACGGTGAAAGGCTCGGGAGGGCATGAGAAGACCGGCAAGCACTGTCCGATCACCGATCCCAACGGAAAGCTCAACGTGCCGCGTGACGCGGGGTACTGGCTGCGCGACGAGACTGGAAAGGTGACGCGGAAGTTCCAGCACATCTGCTGGGACGGCTGCATGTTCCCCAACGAAGTCATGCAGCGGCAGGAGACCTGGAACAACATCCTGGCCGCCATGATCCAGGTGCGCGAAAACCACGGTTGGCCGGGCTGATCGTCGTACCACACGGTTGGGCATGATGAGGTCCGGGAAGACCGGACCTCAGACCTCAGACCTCGGTGCGCGGTGTGGGATCCCGAGTCCACGGCGGCGGGCGGAATCCTGCGGGTGCGCCCGGGATCTCCCGCGGTGCGGCCGCCGTTCACGGCGAAACCGTTCCCATTCCCCGTCCGCTCTGGCAGGGTTCCTAGGGCGCCCGGACCGGGCGCCTGCCGATGAGAGCCCCAGGGTACCCCGTCAGATCCCCCGCTTCCGACCGCGCACCTCAGCTTCGGCCTTCGGCGCCCGCCTGTTCGCCATGGCCTCGGGGCGTCCACGGGGCCGGGGGGATCCTCCTGGGAGCGGTGCTGACGTTGGTGGTCGCGTCCGGGTGCCGTCCTGCCGTCCCTCCCGAGCCGGAGCGTTTGCGGATCCGCGTCCAGGCGGCGGCGGATGCGCAAGCCGATTCCGGCCAGCGTGGGGCGGCGTATCTGGCCACGGTGAAGGGGCGCAATCAGCTCACGCTGAGCTTTCGTGTGCCGGGGATTGTGGACCGCATCGGGCCCGGTCCCGGGCAGGGGGATTGGGAGGAGGGCGTGTCGGTGGCGGCCGGCCAGTTGCTGGCGCAGTTGAAGCCGACGGATTTTCTGGCCGCGTCGAACTCGGCGGCAGCCCAGGCCAACCTGGACCGGTTGCAGTTGGAGCGCGCGCAGCGATTGCTGCGAGAGGGCGCGGCGTCCCAGCAGGACTATGATCGCGCGGTGGCGGCATCGCGCGCGTCGGATGCGGCGTTGGAGT
Organism: Verrucomicrobiales bacterium; assembly: GCA_020845805.1. Classification (GTDB taxonomy): domain Bacteria; phylum Verrucomicrobiota; class Verrucomicrobiia; order Limisphaerales; family CAIMTB01; genus CAIMTB01. The sequence continues at coordinate 22,569 of JADLFD010000374.1, forward strand.
TGCGGCGGCAGGATCTGATCGAGTCGCGCATCACCGCGCCGTTCGCGGGCACGATTCTGAAGCGTGAGGTCTCGGCGGGGGAGACCATCGGTGCGGGCCGCCCGGTGCTGACCGTGGCGGACCTGTCGGAAGTGGAGGTGGAGGTGGGGATACCGGATCGCCTGATCGGCAGCTTGCGCGTGGGGTCGACCGTGCCAGTGAGCTTGTCCGCGCTGGGTGAGGGCGCCCTGGACGGGGTGGTGAAAGAGGTGGGAGTCGCGGCGCAGGAGGGGAGCCGATTGTTTCGGGTGGTGATCCGGTTGCCGAACCTGGATCGCCGCATCCGCCCGGGCATGGCGGCCTCGGTGCATCTCGAGGAGGGTGGTGGCCGGCCGCAGGGGGTGTTGGTGCCATTGTCGTCCCTGGTGGCGCGCAGCGACCGCGATCTCGCGGTGTTCGTGGTGAGCAACGGCGTGGCGCGGGAGCGGCGGGTGCGGACGCGGGACATCCTGCGGAGTTCCATCGTGGTCACCGAAGGCATTCGGGCCGGCGAGACGGTGGTGGTCGCGGGGGCGAGCCAGTTGTACGACGGCGCCCAGGTCGAAGTGGCCGAGGAGGCAGGCCGGGTACGGATCCGCTGAGGCACGGGAGGCAGGCCATGCAGACGACATCATCCCCGGAGCGGCAGGAGGGTGGCTTGGCGCGGTTCTTTGTGGAGCACCGCGAAGTCGGGTGGCTGGCCCTGGTGGTGATCCTGGTCTGGGGCGGCCTGGCGCTGCTGCGGTTGGCGCAACAGGAGGATCCCAAAATCCCGGAGCGCATCGCGCTGGTGGTGACCCCGTTTCCGGGTGCCA
>JADLFD010000375.1 GCA_020845805.1 Verrucomicrobiales bacterium
CCGGCCCCATCAGACCTCAGCCGAGCCAGGTGACGACGGGATCAGCACAGCAGCTCCGGCTGTTCTAACGATCCGAGCGTAGGAAGGGAATCCTTCCTACGCTCTCGCCAAAGGGGTTGCTTTTTTTGTTGCCAGTGACGCGGACCTCGGTATGGAGAGATGCTGTCGTATCGAACAGCTTCGTCGGGTTTCGCCGTTCAACCCATGGGAACCTGGGAAGTCATCGGGCAGGCTTAGGTTACTGACGCGCGGACGGCCCGCGCCCCGGCGAGAGCGCAACCGCCGCCGAATCGGCGGACGACGTCAGTTTAGACGACATTCCCTTCAAGTGCCCCAAGCGTCTCACGGCGCGAGTCTTCCGCGCGACGTGGGCATGCGAAATCGGACCACTGGCTGGCCGAATCGCTGTTCCTTGAAGGAGAAGGTTGCCGACGCCGGCGAGGGGATTTCATTCGGCGACGTCATCTCGGAGCAACTGTTTAGCGTCGCGCAGGCTGAAAGGCGACTAACCGGAACCCCACACCACGAATTCGCAACCTGCGCGCTTGAGCGAATCGTCCCCCATGCCTAGCAGGCTTGCGATCTGCTCATTCATGGCGCCACGCGTCACGCCCGGCTGAACGGCTATCATTCTGATCGTTCGCGGGCGGTGACGAGCCAGGTCCATTATCTGTTCGAATCTCTCCAGGTCTCCCTTGATGAATGTGGATGGAAGTTGCCGCGTGAGTCGTCTCTTCACATGTGAGACAAGCGGGCTCACTCCGCTATTAATGACGATTGAAGACTTCATCGCCTGACCGATCACCTCGTAGGCATCGTCAACACGATTGCCCGGTAACGCCCCACCAGAAGCCTTGCAGTGGTATAACTCGATTGTGACATCGTGATCGGATTCATAGACCGCGATGTAATCTGCGGCCTCACCGGAGCCATCGTCGAAAACGACGATGTCGGCGGCACTGTTCGCTAGCTCAGCTTCCACGAACTCATGTACCGAAATGAGGCCATCGGTCCGTTGGCGACGCTTTTCCGCCTGGATGTCGACGAGAGCGGACTGCCAGTCATGAATCACAACTCTGCTCACATCGAATGCAAGGAAGCCCTCTCCCGGTGGCGGAGTTAGGATGCGGCCATCGAGTGATGAGCCGTCGGCAAGGTACAACGTGGGAAGTTCGGAATTGAGGTACTGAACCAGAGGCTGAGCCGAGGATGGCCCGCCGACTGTCACCGTATCGTCGCTGCCAGCCGCCAGCTCGATATGGCGAGTCCGGTCTATTACGAAGTCGAGGTCGATGCGGATGCCCTCGCCTTCGAGGAAGATTCCAACGGTGGAGCTGTTTGTGCGCGCCCGGTCAATGCGAAGCTCACAGTCAAGCAGCTGCACTTCCCGGCGATCGCCCCCAGCGTCGGTGAAATAGAGCATCCTGGGCTTGGTGAACGTTCGCCTTCCCCAGCAAGCCGCAATCGGATCGGCGGACACGTTGTCCACCTCGATTCCGGTCTGAAGAAAGTCAAGTTCTGTACCGGTAACTACTCCTCCGCCGGCGCCGATGCGCCTCGCCTGCTCGTCGCACCAAGCGATGACTTCAGGCAGCCGTGAATGCCGATTGCTCCAAAGCCGCGATGACACGCTCAGGCCGATCGTCAGCTTTCGGTCTCCGTCGAACGCTGTGCCGTATGAATGCCCCCTGTGATAGAGGTTCCCGTCGGCCTTGGAGATGGATCGGTTTGCTGCTCCACCGGCCAACATTCGGTATGTCTCGGCGTCTCCCGCCAACGTTCGTTTGCGCATACCGACATTGAACAAGTTCAGGTCCGTGAGGCCATTCAGGGCGCCGTAGACCGAATCCGGCGAGAGATGTCTATAGTCGCCGTCGACCAGCGAAACTGCGATCTGGTCGTAGAACCAATCCTCGCGTATCGACGAGCAAATGAAGAGCAGTTGGGCGTCTTCGTGGAAGTACATGAGGGCTATGTCGAACGATACCGTTGCGAACTCGTCGAGATGTGTCCAATCGGGACGGTCCACCGACCTCATGAGCAAGATCAGCGCGTTGAGGTCGTAGCTTATCTCGCGAACAATAATGTCGGGCTTGAAAAAATCGATATGCTTACTGAGGTCGGCGCCGCCTGGGGCTCGGAAGATCTTGACATGGTGGAAGGGACGAAGCGCGCTGAGAGAGAACTCTGCAGGATCGAACGTGTCCTGTGCATCATCGAACGGCTCGAACGAATCGAGGGCATCGAGGATTTGCTTCTCTTGGTCGATCTTGCTTGCCAGGAGGTTCGGTACGATCTTCTTCCAGACGGCATTGTCGTTGTAGATCTTCTCCGCCTCGAATTCGATGTCATTGGGTACTGCAAGAAATTTCGCTGAGCCTAGGTTGTCGGCATTGGTACGTGCGAACCGACCGATGAACTGCAGCGTGCGCGCAAGAGATCGATGAGGGGCATGCACCGCTGCAATCTTGAGTTGTGGGAAATCAAAACCCTCACCCATCATGTCGACGCAAATGACGCCGTCCAGTTCGCCTGCCCTGAGTTTGTTCAGAGTTCGGGTGACATGGCCCAGCGTATGGTCGCTCGTGATCTTCTGAAGTCGAAGCTCAGTGTTCGCCGCGTAGACGTCTTCGAGGACGCCTGCCCTCTTCTTCGAGTCCGTCCTAACCATCAGCCGGTGATCGAGGCTCGCGGCGCGGTCTTCACGAAAGGTTCGTTCTGCAGCCTGAGCTATCGCGATGTCAGGGTCACCCCCGGCCTTGGGAGTCACTGCCAGATATGTGACTTCGCCGAAGACGCCGTCAGTGAACGCGTCGGCTGCAGGGTAGTACCACGCAATGCGAGCCTTGATTTCTTTGGTGTCCCGTCGAAACGGCGTGGCTGTAAACAGAACACGCCTTGCACCGGGGAAGGCATCGATCGCGGCATTCCAGGTCTTGGCCGCGCTGTGATGGGCCTCGTCGACCAGTACGACATCGAACATATCAGCTGGCGGCGCGACGACTCCAGGCGACGCGGGGCTCACGCTATTGGGTATCCCGACAACAACATCGAATTCCCGAAGCGCCTCCCATTTCGCGGGGTCGTCCATAAGGCCGGCCGCTTGATACACATGCGGCCTCGGGCAGTCTGCCGGAAGGGCTCCGCTCTCTTTCGGGATCGCGAGCGAGTCGAAGGCTTTGACGATCTGCTCCCGGACCAGCTTGCTGGACGTCATCACGAGGACACGGTTCGCCCGGAGCAGATACGCCGATAGGATGAGAACAGCGGTCTTGCCGGAACCGGTCGGCATGACCACAAGAGCAGCATCCTGCTGGAGCGTGAAGTGCATTCCAATGGCATGGAGCGCACCGCGCTGCCCTCGCCACAGCCCCGCGTCGTTTTCGCTGGCGATGGGAAAGCGCACGTCCTGGTAGTGGTCTGAAAAGTAACTCATCGCTCTTCCCTTGTTGGCACTCACCGTTCTCGACCGCGAGGCACATTAGCACATCTGTTCCCATTGATTGTAGCGTTGTCGATATCTACGGGGGCTGGTGAGGTAGAGGGCTCGCGGCGAGCTGAAGGCGCCTGTGTCCCAGCTATCCTGGGCGAGGCGGAGGCACCTCAAAGGCCCTGTCGGCGCACTCCACCTTTCTTCCGCCGAATTCCCGCGCGGTTCCGTTGGAAGTTCACCGGTTCTGGCCTTGCTGGAGTTAGTCGCTCCTCGCTCACCCGCTGGCTTGTCGGCGGCTTCGTACTACTTGGCGGGGCCGCGCTGTGGGCCAGCGTCGCCGGCGCTTGGTGTCAGGTCTGGATGTACATCGCGGGCTTCGGGGCCGTGTTCGGCGCGGTCTACCCGCTCCGCGCACTCGTGATGTCCGAGCGGTTCTCCGCCCCCTACTTCGGACGAATCATCGGCCTCCAGGCGCTCTTCGTCGCGGCAGCACCCGCCCTCGGCCCGGTTACAATCTGCCGGACAGACACGAGCCAATCCGGCTACAAGATCGGCTTCCGTCTCGTCGCCGTCATGCTGCTGGTGATGGCGCTTGTGAGTCTTGATGCGGCGGTAGATCGCGACGCGAAAGAGTCCCGGCGACGTGGGTCCCCGTTCAGCCCTTGACACGTGATGTCGGAAAATGCGACCATGATGTCATGACTTCGAACGTTCGGACGGCGACGACCGAGGCGGTGGGCTCCAGCCTCTTCCCGCGCTCAGTGTCCGTATTGGCCACGCCCCCTGCGACACCGCTCGGCCCAACCGTGGCGGAACGGGTGGCTGCCGTGCCCGGGTTGAGCAGCTCTGAGTTGCGGGCTGCAGACCCGAGCGCCATGGCTGCGACGTTGCAGGATTTGTGGTCGGCGATGACAAACCGGCCTGTCGAAGAACTTGAGAATGAAGAAAAATGTCCGGACGGCACTCCGAGGCTGAGTAGCACGATCGCGGTCTGGATGATCGGCAAGATCACTGAGGCGTATGGCAGTCCGCTGGTGACGCTTTCGACAGTGAAAGATGCGGACGCCCTCCGCAGCTTCGGTGGTCTGAGTCGGCTGCTGGTCGGTGCCATCCAGGGGAAGGCGAAAAGCACTGCGGCATGAGCAGCTACATCGAACCGGCGGCGAACGTCAGTGAGGCCTGGCTGCGCACGTTGGAGCACGTGAACGGAGCCGGAGGGCAAGCAGTCAACGTAATCACCACGATTCGCAACCCGTTGGCGCCTGAGACCGACGGGATTCGAAGGGCGGTCGACGACGTGCTCTCCACGCCGCGCAAGACGGTCCGTGTGCAGCCCGTGGAGACGGTCGCCGCCACGATCTTCCCTAAAGATGTCTATATGGACACCGGACTGACTTTCGAGCCGCAAATGACCAGCGAGGCTCTGAAGGCCCTGGATGCCAGCGCGACGGATCTCTATGAGTGCTACGCGGAAATGCTGCCCATCCTGACTACTGACACGGCCAATAGGCACGGCACCTACTTCGGGCGGATGATCAGCTGGCCCGGGAAGACTGGCGAAGGAACGAACCAGTTGGCTGCTCGCATTAGGCACTTCCGAAATGCGCGTCTCCGTAACGTCGGTCAGCGGAACCTCGAGGACATCGCAATCGCGGGCGAGGCCGAATTCCTCGGCCCGCCATCAGGTCTCCAGGTCTACGCAGCTAACGACCTCCGCGAGTACGGCTTTCCATGTTTGGTCCATGTTGACCTCACATTGTACCAACATCGAATCAACATGGCTGCCACCTATCGTCATCAGTACCTGGTGACGAAGGCATACGGCAACTTGCTTGGTTTGTCTCGGCTGCTCGCCTTCCTGGCTCAGCAGACAGGCTTCGAAGTGGGCGAACTGATGGTCAATGCCAGTTTCGCCGAGGCCGAACGGGGCAACTACACCAAGGCGGGAGTTACTGAACTTATCGCCGCTGCGCGTTTGGGGGCCTGACATGTGTACGACGGTGGTCGGCATCGACCTGGTCAGTATCACCGAGATAACTGCGATGCTCGAAGCGTCCGGACAGCCCTATCGTGACCAATGCTGGACCGTCGACGAACAGGCTTATTGCGCCGATTCAGCTGCCCGGTACGCCGCGCGCTGGGCGGCGAAGGAGGCGGCTATGAAGGCGCTGGGCCATGGGATTGGTGAGATCGAGCCGACCGATATCGAAGTTGTCGCGGTCGAAGGCCAGCGCCCAGTCTTGCGGCTTACGGGCACAGCTCGCGCATTCGCTGACGCAGCCGGCGTAGAACTCGTCGTCTCGATGAGCCACGAAGGTGCGATCGCCACTGCTGTCGTCATCGGGACCAGCCACTGCAATGGTCATTAAGGGCCGGATGCGGCGCCATGAGACGGGAAGGAGGCAACCATGGTCCAAAGCGAGCAACAGGCCGTTGGACAACGGCTCAGGAATGCACGGGAAACCCTTGGCCTGACGCAAGAGGACGTCGCAGGCGCGTTGGGGATCCAACGCACAAGCGTTATAGCGATCGAGGCAGGTAAGCGAAACGTCAGCGCGCTGGAACTGCGCCGGCTGGGACGGCTATATCGGCGAGATGTATCGTGGATTCTTGGTGAAGAACCCGGTCCAGACGTCGCGAATGACGACGGCGCGTTGTATCGAGCCACCGCTGAACTCTCGGCCGAAGACAAGGAACAAGTGCTTCGATTTGCGGAGTTCTTGGCTGCCAAGGGTCAGGGCGCGGCGAAGTCCAAGTTAGGCGGCCGACATCCATCCCCTGGGAACGGAGGCTGATCATGCTCTCGGTGCGGGACCGCCGCCACGCACTCCAAGAAGCCGATGGGATCCTACGCGAGTTCGATGTGGCCCAGGATGCCGTGATAGATGTCTTCTCGGTGATCGAGAAACTCGATCTTGAATTGGTCTTCAACGACCTCAAGACGGTCCTCGGCGTGCTGCTCCCGCACGGCGGCGGCGGCATCATGCTTAGCACGCAGCGTGGTGCAGCGGTTCAGCGCTACACCGCAGCTCACGAAATCGGACATTGGGTACTGGGGCACGAAACGGCGTGCGACACCGAAGCCGACCTCTACACCCCGTCGCACGATCGGGAGCAGATGGCCCAGATCTTCGCAAGCCAATTGCTGATGCCGCCGCCGTTGGTCTACGCGACAGCGGCTCGGCATGGCGTGCGCGACGCAGCGACCGCCACGGCGCCGCACGTGTACCTCATGGCTCGCGACATGGGCGCCAGCTACGAGGCCGTCGTTCGCCAACTCGACAACCTTGAGATGATCAACCGCAACAAGCGCGATGAGCTACTAGCCATCCAACCTGCCACTATCAAGTCCGAGCTGACCCTTGGGCACCGGCCCGTTGGCCAGGTTGACGTGTGGCCGGTCGACGTCCGATCGTCCGGCAGCGCGATCACGGTGACTGACGGCGATGAAGTTGTCGTTGTCCTCCCGGAGAACCGCACCACCGGCTACCAGTGGCTAACCGAGGCCGATCTTCGGGAACGCGCCGAGCGCCGCATACAACCGCCACCGCCGATCGCCCCTGACGCCGTAGTTCTACAGCGCGATCCGAATTGGGTACCGGAGTCGGAGGGTCGCACACCGTCGAAGCAGGACGTCGAACGGGCACTTCTCAACATCCCCGGCAACACCGGTGCAACGCGAATACTTCCCTTACAGAACTCCCCGGTGGAGACCCCGGGCGACGATGTGCTGGGCGCCGAAAACGCGCTTGCCGAACCGACGCTCCAAGCGGTCGAAGACCGCTACCGTCCCTCGTGGACAACAGCACGCGCATCCCAGCATCGGGCGTTGCGTAGGTCCATAGCTCGAGGTGAGCCCCTTTCCCGGATGGGCGACACGTCCGTTCCTCAGTCGGTTGGTGCGGTTGAACCAGTTCCATCGTCCGCCGCCGATCTCTTGGTTGGTGGCACTGGGACTCGGGTCATCGCTCTTCGCTCCGCGGGTGAAGGGCGCTCCATCTACCGACTCGTGTACAGCTCTGCGTACGACCCGTCGGCAGAAGCGGCCGAGACGTACCGGATTGACGTCACAATTGTCCCCTCTCCTGCCGCCGCACAACGAAAGCGCCATATCGAATCCGCACTCGAGGCTGGCCTCGGCGATCTCGAGGAATTCGAGGACCCCGAACGAGGTGCTCCCGGCGGTGCGGGGAGTGAGTGACAGGCTTTCCTCCACATCGCCAGTGCCCCCATCCGGTCGCACCGCAGTGGATCTCCGAAGTCGTATTTCCAGTCGGCTCATGGACCAAGGCCCGCGACCGTTGTGCCTTCCCTTCTCCCTCAGCCTTGCCCACGACGCCATCAAGAGCTTGGACTCGTCGGTAGATGCAGCGATGGCACCGGAAGCGATCTGGTGGCATTGCGCGCAGCGCGGTCAGACCACTCCCGAGGGCATGGCTCTCAAGCATGCCGGCGAAGCACTACGGCGTTCCGGGCAGCCACCCTTGAGTCGGTGGCCTTGGAATCCGAGCTTGGGCTACGGAACCGAAGAGCCGCCTACCGCTGCTGGCGTTCCTCCCTGGCAACAGGCAGAACCCCTTGTCTTTGAACCGGCACACGACAGCGTCGAAGACCAGATCGAGGAGGCGCTCGCCGCTGGCTATCCCGTCCTATTGGTTGTCGAGGTCACTCATGAACTCCAGTACCCCGCAGCCGATGGCTCGATCGATGTGCCAGACATTCGCAGCCCGCATGGCGAATACCACGCAGTCTTGGTCGTCGGCGCCGCGTCCGATCAGGTCAAAGGCAGACGGCTGCTGATCCGTAACAGCTGGTCCGAAGCCTGGGGCGCAGGAGGCTACGGGTGGCTCCCTCTCGATTACTTGGTCGCTAACGCTGTCCAGGCAGCAATTGTGATCGACCAGGTAGCGAGCGCGTAGCTCAAGGAGGCAAATATCATGGATATTGGCGATTACCAACGCCTTGCTGCTGCCAGTGATGTGCTACCACCCGACGACCTCACGCTCACGTTGCTGGGCTTGGCGGGTGAGGTTGGCAACCTCGCGGCAGAGTACAAGAAGCGGCAGCGCGATAGCGTGGGGTACCGCGCCTTCCGGGAAGAGGTCCGCGAAGAACTCGGCGATTTGATGTGGTACGCCGCGGCACTGGCGAGGCGGTGCGACCTTGATCTCGCCGAGGTGCTCGCTGACAACCTGCACAAAACCAACCAGAGGTTCAACCGTCCCGACACACCGCCTGCGCACGCCCTCTTCGACGAACACCTACCATCGGAGGAACAGTTCCCCCGTCAGCTCGACATCACGTTCGCTGAGACCATCGATACCGACCGCGGTGCGAGGCCGGTGCCGGTCGTGCGCATATACCGAGGCACCGAGCCAGTCGGCGATCCTCTCGATGACAACCGGGATGACAACGATGATTATCGCTACCACGACGCGCTCCACCTCGCCCACATGGCCGTTCTCGGCTGGTCGCCCACACTTCGCGGGCTGCTGAAGCTTAAGCGCAAGGGCAACCGCGACATCGACCGCATTCAGGACGGAGGGCGTTCTTCAGCCCTTGAGGAAGGCCTGACAGCCTACGTATTCTCCGTTGCCACACAACACAGCCTGTTCGCCAACAGTGACCAGATTCCGGCCGATCTCATCAAGGCGTGCCAGCGCATGACCAGCCATTTAGAGGTATCCGAGCGGACGGCGGGAGATTGGGAGTACGCCATCCTCGCCGGCTACGACGTCTTCCGTCAGTTGCAGAAGTACCACGGCGGCACCGTCCATGCTGACCTCCTCGCCCGCACCCTCACGTTCTCCCCTCCAAGCGGCCAAGTCGGAGGAGGTTCGACATGACACCGAACACTTTGAGCCTCAAGGCGGGAAGCGTCGTGGTCTTCGAGGGCCTGGACAAGGCGGGCAAGTCCACCCAGCTCGCGCGAATGAAGCAGGCCATCGACGCGGACGGTGCGACTTTTGCACACATGCCATCGGCCTTCAGCGATTTCACTGCTCGGCTCCACCGGGTCCTGGAGGACGCACCGCCGACGAGTCCGCTGGCGCGGCAGCTTGCCCATCTGGCGTGTCACAGCGAAGCCATGCCTTCGCTCGTGAATATCGTCCACACTGGTGCGTTGGTGTTAGACCGGTGGTGGTGGTCAACTCTAGCCTACGGGTGGTACGGGCAAGGCGAGATCGCGCTGGGCATTGATCAGCATACGTTCCGGACTCTCATTGACGGCATCTGGGCGCCCATCCGTGCGGACGTCGTTTTCCTCTTCCTCCATGCCTATGCTGCGGACGGCAACAATGCCGATGGCGTGGCGGACGGCTACAACAAGATCGCCGACCAGAGCCCCGTGACAGTAGTTAGGGTACCAAGCATGACCGAAGACGAGGTCCACGAGTTCCTGGTAGCCGAACTCAAGCGGCTGGGTCTGGCTGGAAGCTAAATGGCAGGCGTGGCAGCCGATCAGGCATCAGGAACATCGCAAGGAGCGAGCCCCCATTTCGGCGGGAAGAACGGCGCGACGAGTCGCCCGTTAGATGCGAACTGCTGCTTAATTCGGGTGCGGTTTCCAATCCCGCGGCGGTCTGGGTGCACTACGCGGGCGTATTTGTCGGTTTCGCAGAACAAGTTCTGACAGTCGATGAGCTTCAGTGGTCTTCCAAAGAGGTTCCTGAAGTCGATTCGGTAGAAGTTCAACTGCTCTTCCTGGGTTTCGACCATGATGCGAATCAGGACAGCCGGGTCGATATCGCGGGCGTCGGGGAAGCACTTCGTCAGTCCACTGAGTGCTCCAGATCCGGCGACGACGAAGTCGTTTTCGTCGAAGTCGATAAGCGTCGAGTAGTTCAGGTCGATCGTCAATTGATACGCAAGGAAGGGCCCTAGAGAGGGGAACAAAATAAGTCTAGCGAAGACCTCCTCCAAAGAGGTTGCCGCCGCGAGATCGCGCTCAAGGCCACTTGCCAGCATGTGCTCGATCAGGCGTAGGTGATTGCGGTGCTTTCGTCGCTCACCGAACGGCGGAGGGGGCATGATGTATGCAGCTGAATAAACACGTTCGCCGCGGGCCAGACGATCGTCCAAAATAGCCGCATATTGGTCGACATCGAACTCACGAGCGATGAGTTCGCCTCGCGCTTCCTCGAAGGCCCACCAGGTCTGCGGCTTGTTGAAGAAGCGGAATAGCAGGATTCGGAACAACAAGTCGCGCGGGCGCTGGGAGCCGCGGTAGATCACGCGGATTAGGTCCTGCGATACTCGATCAGCCGCGCGGTAGGCGTTGGTAAACCGATATTGCGCCACTACGGGATCGTCGGTCCATGGTGCTGGCTCTCCCCGCAGTCGAGCGTGGTACACACGTTGCCGTTCGGCAGCGAGGGTCCAGTAGCTCCGCAGGACTTCGCTCCCGACGATGCATTGTCCTTCGACTCGGGTCGTCCACACGAAGCCATCTTCCCTGAACGCGAGGCTCCGTGCATATCGTCTGGACTCCGGCATAGCGTCGGCGTGGAACGCCGCGTCGGGGAGGCCTGGGCCGATCGTTGCCGACCCTTGGAGGTAAGCAGCCCCGACTGAACGCGGTCCGTCAGGCATCAAGTCCTATCCGTGGCCGTGGATTGTGCCTAAGTCGCGCTCTCACCGCGAGTCCGCACGAGTAACCGTTCGCGTTGCCGCTCCGGCGGCAAACGCCTGATGCCTCGTAGTGCCCGCTCCGGCACCATCGCCGGTCCAGAATGCTGTTCCAACAGCTCCAACGCTGCCGGAGCTAAGTCCAAAATGCCCAGGACTTGCGAAACCCGAGCTCGTGAGACTCCGAGTCGCCGCGCAAGATCGGCGCGGGACTCGCCACGTTCTTCCATCGCACGCTTCCACTCTCGGGCGACCATGACAGGGTTGGCTCTTGGCACCGGTGCTTCCTCATCCGTCTCGCTTTTCCGCGGCAGCTCTTCCCACGCGAAGTAGTGTCGCTTCTCGCCGGCCCGGCGTTTCTTGCCGCAATCGACCCTGAGCGTGACCTCGACGGGCAGAAAAATTCGGGATCTGTCCCGGAACGCGGAGCCAACCAAAACATTTGTTCTATACAACTGACGCACAACACGCGCGCTTGGCCCGATTCGCGGCGGGACGACTGCTCGCTTCGCCCTCCGAATCTATTGATGGTGGTCCGTCAGGTCATCGTGTTCTAGCGATTCACCGACAGCGGTACAAAGCCCCGTCCCTTCTCTCCCCGGTTGTATGAGGTGGCGATGCCCAGGGAGTGGTGCGCCCTCGCAGCCGTGATCCCGGGGCTTGCGAAGATTGGCCCTTAGCCGCCCGAACAGTCAGGACACCGGCATCAGTCGGTCGGCCACATTGCCCGGGTGGCTGTCGCGCCCGCGGTATATGAACACGGCGAGGCCGACGGCGAACAAGACGATGGCCAGCAGGTGAGCCTGCTGGAGTCCGGCGAGCCAGACTCGTTCTTCGCGGAGGAACGTGACGCCGAACTTGCCGACCGCGTAGAGCATCAGGTAGGAGCCAAACAGGGCGCCTGGCCGTGCCAGTCTGTGCCGAAGCCGCCAGAGTATGGCCAGCGCGACCAGATCCCAGAGCGCTTCGTAGGCAAAAACCGGCTGGTAGGCGACACCGAGCTCCTTGGCCATGCTGCCCGAGTTCGTGTATGCGACTCCCCAAGGCAAGCTCGTGGGGCCGCCAAGGGCGTCGCCGGTCACGAGGCACCCCAACCGTCCGATCGCCTGCCCCAGAATCGCACCGGGCGCCACTGCGTCGCCGAGGGGCAGGACTGGGATCCGGTTGACCAGCGCTGCCAGAACTCCCGCAACCAGCCCACCTATCAGTGCCCCCTCGATTGCGAGGCCGCCGCGCTGGAATGCGAAGATCCCGAGAGGGTCGCCGGAGTACTGGGACCAGCGATCGACGACATGGAG
>JADLFD010000376.1 GCA_020845805.1 Verrucomicrobiales bacterium
ACCAGAGGCCGCTGATGTTCTTGAGGAGGCGCACGGTGTCGCCGAATCCGATCTCGTTGGTGAAATTCAACTCGCGCGCCGCCTCGGTGACGATGGGCGCGGGCAGCTCCACCCCCATCAACGACCAGGTGCCCGAGCTGAGGTAGGCCCACCCTTCGCCTTGGGCCGGGACGGCGGCCACCGCCGCGCCGGTGTCATGCGAACAGGTGGCGACCACTTCCAACGGGGCGAGCCCGGTGTCCCGACTGAGTTCCGCGCGCAGCGGGCCGAGTTTCGTGCCAGCCGGAACGATGCGGGGCAGGAGCCGGCGTGGGATCCCGAGCCGATCGCAGAGGGAGCTCGACCACGATTTGGAGCGCGGGTTGTAGAGCATGCTCGTGCTGGCGAGGGTCACTTCGGCGGCGGCGACGCCGGAGAGGTAGTGGTTGAAGCCATCGCCGATGAGCAGCAGTTGCGCGGCGTCCTGCAGGCGGTCGGGGGATTCGGCGGCCAGCTGGTACAAGGTATTGAGCGGCATGAACTGGATGCCGCTCTCGGCGAAGATTTCTGGCCAGGGCACACGCGCATGCGCTGCAGCCACACCTCGCGCAGTGCGCGCGTCGCGGTAATGGAACGTCGGACTGAGCACGGTGCCGTCGGCGCGCAGCAGCAGGTAGTCGACTCCCCAGGAGTCCGTGCTGATGGAGGCCGCCTTGACCTGGCCGCGTGCTGCCTTGCGTAGGCCGGTGCGCACTTCGCCGAAGAGCCGGTCGATGTCCCAGTGCAGTTGGTCGCCGACGCGCGTGGCGCCGGTCGGGAAGCGGTGGAGTTCCTTGAGTGAGAGCAGACCCTCGTGGAGCGTGCCGAGCATGAGCCGGCCGCTTTCGGCGCCAAGGTCGAAGGCGAGATGCTGGGAAGACATGGACGGAGATCGGGGTGCCGGAGCGCCGGGGTCAGGAGGCGCCGAGCTTGAGCTGTTGCTGGCGGTAGGCTTCGTCGGCGCGGCCGGCGATGCGCTCCACATGTTGCGGGGTGAGGAAGGTGGGGCCGCCCATGGCGGCGGCGCCCTGGAAGATGGCGGCGGCTTTCACCGCCATCAGGGTGGCCGCCAGCACGGAGGCGGGGTTGGATCCGAGCGCAATGAGGCCGTGGTTCTGCAGTAGGATCAGGCGGGGGACGTGGCCCTGCTTGTCGAGGTAGGCGCGGGTGCGATCGCGGATTTCGCGCGCCAGCGGCAGGCCGGGATCGGTGTAGGGCACGAACACCGAGGCCGCGCCGCAGATGACGATCTCGTCGGGGAACATGCGGCGCTCGGAGAAATCGCGGGCGCGCGGAGAGCAGAGAATCTGGTTCACCGCGAGCGGATGGGTGTGGCCCACGAACCCGACCCCCTCGAGCGTGAGCAGCCAGGCGTGGAAGACACTTTCGATGCTCGGCTTGCGTGCGGCGGGGTCCACGCGCGCTGCCATGAGCGCGTCGTGCGTCTGCGCGTCGGAGAGCTGTTTCTGGTCCAGCAACGCGAGCATCGGCGCCACCCGGCAGGCGGTAAGTTCCTCGGCGGACAGGGAGGCGAGGCACGCGCCACTGGATTTCACCGTGAACTGGTCGTCCGCCAGTCGCGCCGACGTGTTGCCTTCGCCCAGGATGGCAAGTTCGCGGTCTTCGCGGCCGAGGTCGCGGGACAAGGCGACCAGTTCTTCCAGGGTGCGGTGCACGCGGTGGATTCAAAGGCCGCCGCGCCAAGACGCAAGCGCGGCCTCGTGGAGCGGACCCTTCGATGGGATCGAAAGGACGGACGGACCGGATGCGGGGAAACGCGGCGGGGCAACCTCGCGCCGTTCAGCGGAAGGACAACCGCTTCCAGAGCACGGCGATGACGGACCAGCCCACCACCGCGGCGGCACCCCAGGCGAGCATGCCGGTGCGGTGGCCGTAGAGTCCCTCCCCGAGCGCGAAGAGCAGGCCCCAGATTCCGGCCAGTCCCGCGAGGGTGCAGACGAGGGCGGGGCCGAAATCGGACCGCGCATCACCCGACTCGAGTTCCTGTCCGTCGCGCCGTGCCGCGTTCACCACGGCTTTCCAACCCGGACCGCGCGGTTGGACGCGGCGATAGAACTCACGGAGTTTGGCGGTATCCGTGGGCGCCGAAACGACCGCTGCGATCAACCAGGCGACCGTGGTGATGGCGACCCCCAGAATCAGCTGTGTGGCGGTGCTGAATCCAAAGCCATTGCCGAACTGGAAGGCCACCGCCACCAGGAAGGAAACGGCCATGGCCACGATCTCGGTGGTGGCATTGATGCGCCACCAGAACCATCGCAGGATGTAGAGCAGGCCGGTGCCGGCCCCGATCTGCAGCAGGAGTTGGAAGGACTGGAGCGCACTCTCCAGGAAGAGGGCGACCACGCAGGCCAGGACCATGAGGGCCGAGGTCGTGGCCTTCCCCACCCACACCAACTGCCGGTCCGAGGCGTCCGGCTTGAGGAATCGTCGGTACAGATCGTTGACGACGATCGAGGAACCCCAGTTGAGCTGGGTGGACATGGTGGACATGTAGGCCGCAATCAGGGAGGCGACCACCAGCCCCAGCAGCCCGGCGGGCAGGAAGGTCAGCATCGCCGGATAGGCGAGGTCGTGACCCACAATCGTGGCGTCCACATTGGGGAATTTCGCCTTGATGCTCTCCACCGTGGGGAACACCGCCATGGAGGCCAGCGCCACCACGATCCACGGCCAGGGACGGATGGCGTAGTGCATGAGGTTGAAGAGCAACGTGGCCCCAGCCGCGTGCCGCTCGTCACGTGCCGACAGGATGCGCTGCACCACGTAGCCGCCACCGCCGGGCTCGGCGCCGGGGTAATACGTCGCCCACCACTGCACGGCAAGGGG
>JADLFD010000377.1 GCA_020845805.1 Verrucomicrobiales bacterium
CGCCCGTTCTGGAGATGGCCGAAACGCTCACGCTTCCCAAGCGTGGACTCCCCGCCGTGCGGGGGCAGTCGAGTCTCGAGGTGGTGTACCAGCAGTCGCAGGTCGGTGGCGGGGATGGTGCGCGCTCCGTGGCGCTGCATGATCCCACGCGCGAAAAGAGCTTCGCCTTCGCGGATCCAGCCAGCACCAGCAGCCTGGGCAAGATTCCCGATTCGGTGGCCACCTCCTCCTACCGCGGACGCACCTATTTCCCGAAGCTGCCGCCGCATCTCGTGGACCGATTCCTGTTCGATTCCAATCGAGGTGAGTTCGGCGAACTGGTGTTCAGCGGCAAGTTCATCAATGCCTCCCTGGGCGACCGCTATCTTTTCCTGAATGTCCTAGGCGCCGCCGATTTGGCCGAGGTGAAGGCCCTGTGCCTGGCTGAGGACGAGAAGAAAGGGTTGTGGGACGCCGCCATCGACCAGCTTTCGACCCGGATCGAACTGTTCGTGGAGGATCCCGGCAAACCCGGGACCTACATTCCCTCGCCGGTGGTTCGCCGCTCGGTGGGCGCCACTCAGGTCAGTGAGATTTCCCAGGACGACGAGGCGGTGGATTCCTATGCCTTGTCCGCGGTCGGTCCTGGCGTGGGGTATGTCACCCTCATCGCCGGCAACGGGCACGCCTTTACCCCAGAGTCCGAGCCGGTGAGCGTGCAGGTCATCCGGGTGGTCAACTCGCTCTATCGCGGCGAGGTCAACATTGTGGAATCCTCCAACCCGCTCAATGAACGGCTCACCTTGCAGCAGGTGGTGGATCTGGCGGGGCACTCCGAAGATTACCGTTTCGAATGGCGCATCGCGGCTCCGGTCGACGGGCTTCCGCCCCATGTTTACCAGAACACGCAGGTCACCCTCGTGGGCGATGGGACATGGTCCCACGTGGCGTTCCCGCTGCCGACGGACGCGGCGGCCAGCATTCATGTCGCTGCGCCGGCACGGGTTTCGACGGACGTGGGCACGGCGGTGATCCCCGTGGGGATCATTCCCTTCACGGGCGTCTCGCGGGATGGGGATCGATTTGTGTTCCAGGTCGCCGCGCCGCATCACCTCACGACCGGCAATCGCATGGTCATGGTGCGGCAGGATGGGGAGACCATCGAGGGCACCGTCCACGGCATCACCGCGGAAACGTCCGTGGTGGTGGAGCCGCTGCCGGATCAGGTGGTGCCGAGCGGCAGCGACGACGTGTTGCACCTGCACGAGGGCATCGTGGAAGGCGTGCCGCAGAGCGTGCTGTATCGCGAGTTCGATCTTCCGGCCAACCCGACCTACACCCAGATCTGGCTCAGCCTGAATCTGGCGGAGTCGATGGGGGTGCGGGCTTACATTGATGGCCAGCTGGCGGTCGTGGCCAACCAGGGCGGGGAGGATACCGTGCCCACGGTTGCCCCGGCCGGTCTCACGCCGCTGAACAAGACCTATCGCCTCAATCCGTCGATCCTCTCGGGTGGGGTGACTCTGCCCTCAGGCGGCACCCGGCATCATGTCGCGGTGGAGTTGTTCTCCGCCGGCGTGCCCGGCGGGCAACAGAACTTCAACCTGCGGCTTGAGGCCTTCGAATCCGTGGACGTCACCGGGAGTCAGTGGCTGCCCATCGACCCGGAGCGCTACCGCGACGGCGTGCGCGCCATCCTGGGAGGCACCGCCGACGTGCGCAGCCTGTCCGACAACTACGTCATCATGCGCTACCAGGCGAAGCAGCCGACGCACGCCTCGTGGAAGCCGGACCCCGCGCATGCGACGAACAACATCAGCTGGTCGCAGTGGACGTCGCCCCAGCTCGCGGAAGGCTGGATCAAGCGCGTGCTGAAAGGCCTGAACCCCTTCAACCAACGCATCACCGATCTGTTCAACAACGCCGTCAGCACGGACGTCAGCATCATCGGACAGGCCGGACCGCGCTGGGAAGGCGATGTCGCGCTCAACCTGGATTCGATCAATGACTTCGGGCTGATCGAGATCTATGAGACCGTGCTGAACCGCGGCAAAATGCTGAGCATCCGCGGCGGGATCAACTACGGCCCGGCCAACGATGCGCTCCTGCTGGCCGCCGGTTATCTCAACGACCTCTACCTGATGCTGGGCAATGAAGCCTGGGCGGATGCCGCCAACCCCACCATCGGGATCGGCACCCAGAACAACGACTACGGGGACATCGCCACCGCGCTGTTCTCTTTCAAAGGTCAGCTCCCCTCGCTGCTCGAGGAGGAACTCGCCCTGCTTCGCGGCCGGGATGATTTCCTGCTCCCCGGCGTCGAACTGCGCCCGGTGTACAACCGGCTCATCTGGAACTTCACGCGCGGCATTGATTCCGGCGAGGTGATCTACTCGATCAACTACGACATCCTCGACCAGAACGGGGACGGGGTGGTCAACGCGGACGACGCGCGGAAGCTCTTCCCCCAGGGCCATGGCGATGCCTCTGGGCACTACCTGACCGCGTTGAAGGGTTACTACGCGCTGCTCACCGATCCCAGTTTCGATTGGGTGCCGCGCATTGAGGCGGTCACCGTGCTGGGGAAACCGGTCTCGGTGGATTACCAGGACGAACGCAAGTTCGCCTCGGCTGCCGCCGCGGTGGCACGCACCGGCGAGCAGATCGTCGACCTCACCTGGCGCCGGGATTTCCAATCCGGCAACGGCCAGGGCTGGAAGCACCTTTCCGAAACCCGACAGAACACCAGCACACGCAACCTCCCCGTGACCCGCTATTGGGGCGTCGACCACTGGGCGGCGCGGGCGGGCCAGGGCGCTTATCTCAACTGGATCATCGGCAACGCCATTCTGCCGGATGCCGACGACGATCCTGAGCACGCGGGCAGCATCCAGCAGGTGGATCGCACCACGGTGCCCGAACTGAAGGAGCTGGCGGCGATTGCGCAGAGCCTACAAACCGCGGTGGACAACGCGGCGGGTCACGTTCTGCCGCTGGGGATCCCGGGCAACACAGTTCCCTTCGATCTGAACCCGCTGCTCATCGGCGGCGGCGGCGACACGTCGACCCACTACGAACAGATCTACAACCGCGCGAAGGAGACACTGAACAACGCACTGCTCGCCTTCGACGACGCCAAGGATGTCACCCGGCTCATGCGGTCCGAACAGGATTCGCTGGCCGACTACCGGGCGTCGGTCAACGAACAGGAACGCGCGTTCAACGCCAGCCTGATCGAGCTCTACGGATCGCCTTACACGGATGACATGGGTCCGGGGCGCACTTACGCGGCCGGGTATGCGGGTCCGGACATCATGCATTACATGTATGTCGACAACGCCGAGCTCACCTTCGGCGGACTGCTCACGCCGCAGACCGACTACACCTGGCGGATCGACGTCCAGACCTTCACGCCCACCTGGCTGGATGCCAATGGCATCTCTGAGTTCGCCTTCATCAAGAAGGCCCGGACGGCGCCGGTGGACGGGGTGTCGGATCCCAACACTGCGTACCTCACCAATCGCAATCTGTACGTGGAGTACAACCTCTCCTCGCATGGGTTCTTCAAGAAGCCCACCACCTGGACCGGGCGTCGCGCCGCGCCGGGCCGGGTCCAGCAGGCCGTCTCGGACATCATCCAGGCGCGCAACGCGGCCTACGAAGCCTTCTACAAGGCGGACGCCGCCAAGTATGACCTGGATTGGGCCATCCTCGACCTCGACCGCAAGAAGGAGTCGCGCAAGACCATCCGGGATTGGCAGCGCACCATGGTGGAACTCGATCAGGTGCTGTCCACGGCTAAACTGGCGGCGGAGATCACGGACAAGTATCTCGATGCCACCAGCGATCAGATCTCGAAACTGAGCAAGGCTGCCGCCGAGTCGCTGCCCACCGTCTTCATCGCGGGTCTGGCCGCGGGAGGTGACCTCACCGCCCCGGCGCGCGGGGCCATCGAGACAGCCGGAGTGACTTTCGAGTCGGTGACGGAATGGTCGAAGGTGATCAGCTTCGCCGTCATCCAGGCGCTCGATTACGCCAACGAGACGCAGAAGCGCTTCATCGAGTTCGATCACGTGGCGCAGGAGGAGTGGAACCAGACCCTGCGCGAGGCCACCAGCAGCATCCGCGACAAGGTGTACGGCATGAACAACCAGATGATGGCGATCAATGCCGCGCTCCAGCAGCTCGATGACACGCAGCGCGCCTATCGCAGTCTCCTGGCCGAGGGGGAACGCATCCAGGCCGAGCGCGAAGTGTTCCGTCAGCGTGCCGCCGCCGTGGTGCAGGGCTATCGCACCCGCGACGCCGCCTTCCGCATCTTCCGCAATGAGAAGCTCGACCGGTACAAGACCATGTTCGATCTGGCGGCCCAGTACGTGTTCATGGCGGCGCAGGCGTTCGACTACGACACCGGCCTCCTGCACACCACCGAGGGTCGCGAGTTCATCAATCGCATCGTGCGCTCCCGCGCCCTGGGCGTGATGGCCGACGGCGAGCCCCAGTTCGCGGGCAGTGACACCGGCGATCCCGGGCTGTCCAGCGCCATGGCGGAGATGAATGCCGACTGGCTGGTGCTCAAGGGCCGGCTCGGATTCAAGAATCCCGATGCCCACGGCACGGTCTTCTCCCTGCGCACCGAAAACTATCGCATCCTACCGGCGGCGGAGGGTGCCTCCAAGTGGACGGATGTGCTCCATGCCGGGCGCAAGGCCAACCTCCTGGAGGATCCGGATGTGCGCCGCTATTGCATGCGGATCGATCCCGGCAACGGGCTGCCGGTCCCGGGCATCGTGCTCGAATTCAGCACCACCATTGCCGATGGGTTGAATTTCTTCGGACGCCCCCTGGCTCCGGGTGACCACACGTTCAGCGCGGCGTCGTTCGCCACGAAGATCTTCGGAGTGGGCGTGGCCCTGGAGGGGTATCGCGGCATGGACGATCCGGTCGCCAACGGCACGGCCATCGATGCCGCCGGAGCGTCCTCGCCGGCCGATCCTTCCCGTACCTTCCTCGACTCGGAGGCCATGGCGGCGACGCCGTACCTCTACCTCATCCCGGTGGGCGTGGATTCCATGCGCAGCCCGCCGCTGGGCGATGCCAGTGTCGTGCGTACCTGGAGCGTGGAGGACGTGGCCATCCCGCTGCCCTTCAATATCGGGGGATCCCCCGCTTCGTCGGCGCCGCTCTGGCAGACCAGCCAGTCCCTGACCGAACCGATCTTCTCCATCCGCAAGCACGCGCCTTTCCGGCCGGTATCCTCCGCCGAACTCTTCGGCACCATGGATATCTACTGGGGCGGAGGTGAGTTCGATCGCAACCAGTTCACCAGCACTCGACTGCTCGGGCGCTCGGCCTGGAACAGCCGGTGGAAACTCGTGATCCCCGGCAAGACGCTCCTCAACAACCCGAACGACGGCCTCGACCGGTTCATCCGGTCGGTGGGCGACGTGAAACTCTATTTCATCAC
>JADLFD010000378.1 GCA_020845805.1 Verrucomicrobiales bacterium
GGCGACTGGGGCGTGCATTGGCTCGACCAGGTCCTGGCGTGGACCGATCAGCGCTATCCCAAACGCGTGTTCAGCACCGCCGGCCGGCCCGTGCGCGGAGCAGCGGTGACCACGGACACCGAGCAGACCACCGACGCGCCCGACCACCAGGTGGCCGTCTATGAGTTCGAAGGATTCACGCTGACCTGGGAGCACCGGATGTTCGGGGAGAACCAGGCCGAGAAGCATCACATCGGCGCCTACTTCTACGGCCACAAAGGCACCCTGCATCTCGGCTGGAAGGATGGCTGGACGTTCTACCCCGCGAATTCCCGCGAGAAGATCGTGCACGAAGACGCCCAACTTCAGGAACCGGACGGCCATAACCTGAAGTTGCTCTGGGCCGATTTCCTCGACGCCATCGAGCACCACCGCCCGCCCGCGGCCGACATCGAACCCGCCCACCGCGCCTCGGTCATGGCCTTTCTGGGCATGATCTCCTGCAAAGTCGGGCGCAGCCTGGTCTGGGACGGTACCCGCGAAGAAATCGTGGGCGACGCCGCCGCCAGCGCGTTGATGGGTGCAACCTACCGCGCACCGTGGGTGATGCCCACGAGTTGAAACCGGACTCCGCCTGAAACGGCGCCCGGTCCCCGTTCGACACGCGCGCCCCAACGCGGCCGGCTCAAGCAGGAATCCGGCCCCGGATTCGCGACCGCCCCGTCCCACTCGCGGGAGAACCCATCCCCAACCTTGGGACCTTCCGTGGCACGGCCCGATCCAGGACGAGCTTGGCTGCCCCACGGTCCGCGACATGCAGGCGGGTCGAACTTCCCCACGAGGAGAACTCACACTGAGTGCGGGATCCCATGGCACACCCCCTGCTAAAGTCCGTCCAAACATGAACGACTACCGGCACCAGAACCTGCGGCGAATGACCGGGGCAACGAGGGTGGAACGTCCCTGTCCCGCAGACGCCGCCTGACCGCCCCCTCCTCCCACGACACCGCCGACGAGATCTTCCCTGGCCTCCGCATCACCACCCCAATGACGAGAATCCACCGAGCCCCACAGGTCAGGGCTGGCTCTTCTGTCGCCGAACCAGTTCACGCTCGGAGGACCCTGCCTTGAACGATCTGAAATTCGCCGCCCGGCAACTGCTCAAGCATCCCGGCTTCACGGCCATCGCTTCCCTCACCCTGGCCCTGGGGATCGGGGTGAACACCTCGATGTACTCGGCCTTTCGGGAACTCCTGGCGCGTCCCTTGCCCTTTCCCGACCCGGACGCCCTGGTCCAAGTCTTCCAGTCCTCGGCCCACTCCCGGCTCGCGCCGCACCACTCGGCGCCTAACTTCCTCGACTATCAGCAAGCCGGCGTCTTCGAGTCGCTGGCCGCGTACCACGACAAGTCGTTCAACCTCGCCGAGACCGGTCTCCCCGCCGAGCGAGTGCCGGGGTTGCAGGTCAGCGCCAGCTACTTTTCGGTCCTGGGCATCCAACCCGAGCTCGGCCGCCTGTTCACTCCCGAAGAGGATCAGCCGGGTCGGAATGAGGTGGTCATTCTGGACCACGGATTTTGGCAACGGCGCTTTGCCGGTGACCCGACGATCCTCGGTCGCGTTCTCCGACTGGATGGCGAGTCCGTCACGGTGGTGGGGGTGATGCCAGCGCGGTTCCACGACTTCATGCTCATGGGCGCCGCCTGCCTGTGGCGCCCCATCGCCCTGAGTGAGGAACAACGGACCCAACGGGGTCACCATTACCTCAAAACCATCGCGCGACTTCCGCCGGGCACCACACTCCCGCAGGCTCAGGCGGCCACCGATCTCCTGGCTCA
This sequence comes from Verrucomicrobiales bacterium, assembly GCA_020845805.1. Classification (GTDB taxonomy): domain Bacteria; phylum Verrucomicrobiota; class Verrucomicrobiia; order Limisphaerales; family CAIMTB01; genus CAIMTB01. Next base: position 1,817 of record JADLFD010000378.1, read on the forward strand.
ACGCCAGCTCCAAAGCCAGCCGGAGAACGCCGCGGAAGGCCTGCGAATCCTGCCCCTGTCCTCCTCCAGCCTCCCTCCCCAGGCACGGACCATCCTTTGGTCCATCATGGCCCTCGCCGGACTCGTCCTGCTGATCGCCTGCGCCAATCTGGCCAACCTGCAACTGGCGCGCACCATCCCGCGCGGACGCGACTTCGCCATCCGAGCCGCATTGGGGGCGGCACGGGGACGCCTGCTCTATCAGTCCCTCCTGGAGAGTCTGTGGTTGGCCGTGCTGGGCGGGCTGCTGGGCCTGATCCTGGCCCAATGGGGCAACGCCCTGCTGCGCCGGGAGTTCGTCTCGGACGGCCAATCCGTGCTGTCTCTGCGCCCCAACCTCGGCGTGCTGGTCTTTGCGCTGGCCGCCTCAACGCTGTCCGGACTGGTCTTCGGATTCCTCCCGGCCTGGATGGGCTCGCGGGTGAATCCCAACGACGCGTTGAAGCAGGGGGCCCGCGGCTCTCCGGGAGGCGGCCGGTCGCAGAGCCGCCTCCAGCACGCGCTCATTGTGGCGCAAGTCGCCCTCGCTCTGATCCTCCTGGCCAGTGCCGCGCTGGTCGTGAACGGCCTGCGCGGCCACGCCTCCCTGAATCCCGGGTGGCGCTACGACCACCTGACCTCAGGGTACCTCACGCTGCCGGATCGAACGTACGGTACTGGCGACTCGCTGCGCGGCTTCGAGCGCCGACTGATCGAGAACCTGAGGGCAGTCCCCGGCGTCGAGGACGCCGCAGTCTGCTGGAACCTGCCCGTTCGACAGTTCAACACCAGTTCCACCTTCCAGATCGAAGGCCGCCCAACCCCTCCGAACACCCAGGTCCCCAGGTGCTCCGTCAACGGGATTTCCCCTCGCTACTTCACAACGCTGGGCATGTCTTTGCTGGCTGGCCGCGCCTTCACTGAGGCCGATACCGCCGAGAAACCGCCGGTGGTCATCATCGATGACGTCATGGCGAAGGCTTTCTGGCCGGGCGAATCCGCCCTCGGGCAACGCGTCAACGGCGCCGAGATCGTGGGCGTCGTCAACCATGTGTTCTTTCCCGGGAGCCCCGCTGAAGTGCGCACTCCCTACCAGACCTACCGTCCCTTTGCTCAAGAACCGCACGGCACCCTCAGCGTGGTGGCGCGTGGTGCGCTGTCCGGAGAGACCCTGCGGCGCGTGGTCGCACAGCTGGACCCCGACCAACCAGTGGGCAGCCCCGGGCCGACCCGCGCCGAGGTCGCTCAATCCTTCGGTCGCTGGGAGGTCGGAGGCCGGCTCCTGGGCGCATTCGCCCTCCTCGGACTCTCCCTGGCGGCCCTGGGGCTGTACGGCGTGATCTCCGGGTTCGTGCTCCGCCGGACCCACGAAATCGGCCTCCGCATGGCGCTCGGCGCTCAACGACGCGAAGTGCTGGCCCTCGTGATCGGCAAGGGATTCCGCCTGTCGGTGCTCGGGACCGCGCTCGGCCTCATCGGCGCCGCAGGAATGAGCCGGTTGCTCGCGTCGGTCATGCCCGCCATGCCGGTCCAAAGTGGCCCAATCCTCCTGCTCGTCGCGGCCGTGCTGATCGGTGTCTCGGTCCTCGCCTGCTGGATCCCCGCCCGACGCGCCACCAGGGTCGATCCCATGGTGGCGCTCAGGACGGAATAACAGCCCTCCCCTTCCCCAGCACCAACACCCGCTCGCGACGCTGCCCGTTAAGCAACCATCCCATCCAGGTCGAGCGCACCAAGAGATCGTACGTGACCAACGCGAAGAGAATCGTCGTCCCGGACACGAATCCCAGCTTGAGCGACCAGTGCCACGGCCATTCCGCCACCGCCACCTGAAGCCACACGACGATGGGCAGATGGACCAAGTACATCCAATAGGACGAGTCCGCGACATACCGGACAAATGCCCGCGGGCGCCGGCATAACTTCTCAAACACCCCCAGCGTCAGGAACACCAGCGTCCACATCAGGAGCGCGTAGCCCAGGGAATGCACGACATGCGCGGCGATGTAATAGGGATGGGCAGGATCGTGTTCGATCGACCCCAACCCCAGCACGAGCGCGACGCTGAGTCCCGCCAGGATCCCGCGCTGCCAGGTGAGCCGCACCAGGGGAGCGATCTGCTCGCGCTGTCGGCCCAGCATCCAGCCCAGCACAAAGAAGCTCCCGTAGATCAGCAGCGCCGGTAGATGCGGCACCAGCGATCGGTCCGGGGTGTCCATTCCCCAAGTCTGCATAAACCACAGCACCACCGCCGTCGGCACCGCCAGCATTCCCAGGGACGCCCGAGACCGTGCCAACCACGCCACGAAGGCGTCCGCCCGGCCCGTCACCGCCGCCCGCCACGAACCGATCGCCACCACCACTCCGCGCCCCACCAGGGTCAGGGTCGTGATCAGCACCAGATAGTAGAGAAACCAGAGATGCGACCCCACGAACAACCCGGAAGGAAGGCTGCTCAGCGATTGAAAACCACCGAGGAGTCCCGCCCACACCTCCACGTCTCCGCGCAGGCTGGCCGATCCCATGATCCACCCGGAGACCATCAAGGGGCGCAACAGGAACCAACCCAGGACAAACGGCACCACGATCCGGCACACGCGCGATCGCACAAAGCCTGGAAGCCCATGTCGGTGAAACGCCAGGTGGCTGAAGAATCCCGCCAGCAGAAAGAAGGTCTCCATCCGAAATGAGTGAGAGACCAACGCCAGCATCCCCACCAGCGGGCTGGTCGAAAGGTCCTGCACCGCCCAACCCATGAAAACGGGAACGAAGGACAGCGAGGCGTGAAAGACCACCCCCAGCAGCAGGGCAAACGCTCGCGTCCCGTCGAGGAAATCGAGACGGCCATCAGGCTGGGAAGGAGACCGGGGCATGAGATTCAAGGGGAAGATCCGTTTTCTGGGCCATCCGCATTCTCGGGAGCACGACTCAATAGAACCCGAGTTCGTCCACCTCATACGCGAACGCGTCCTTGGCCATGCCGAAGGAGATCAGGTTGACGCTGACCAGGGACTTCAGGTCCAGCGCGGTCTGCTCCGACCATGAGCGCTTCATGTCTTTGAAGGCCACCCGCACCTCCTGGAACTCCCCGCGCTGCCCGACGATCGGGGCCCCTGCGTGATAGTCAAAGTTGGTCACCACCGCGCTTGCCACCTGGACGCAAAGGATGCCCTTGAGCACTTTCACCCGCAGGCGGACGCCTTGATAACCGGTCAGGTCCTTGGGCTTCCCGTCGGGGGACAACAGGGACACCTGACTGATGAACGCCGGCACGCCACGGCCCGGAACCAGATCGCCCCGGACCATCAGCACCCCATTCGTGCAACGCTGCGACGCCTTGGAACTGCTCCCCACCATCTTGTCGTCGATCAGGAGTCGCTCCAGTCCGTTCCGGTTGCGCGTGGCATTGGAATAGTCGTCAAGCAGCAGAGGCGCGACCGCCGCCCTTGCCCCGCTGGAAACCAGCACCGACAGCGCGAGCAGCAGGCACTTCGTCCGGACGGTCAGTCCTGCTGCCAAGAGGGATGAAATCCGCTGAGTCTTCATGGATATTGTCGTTCGATTCGTCACGTGATTCGGGAATGGTCTGCGCTCGCGCCCGCTGCCCCAGGGGAGGAGTCAGGATGCCGCGGTGTCATACCGGCCCGCACATACGTGTCCAAACCCAGGACCCGGGTGACAAGAATTTAGGGCCCGCGATGCGCGGGCGCGGATTCCCACGGTTTCCTCGGACGGTACCCGCGCACCCGGTGGTGCCAGAAAAATCTTGTCACCTGGACGGCATTCCCGGGCACTAGCTGGCGACGCATCATGCCTGATGTTGCCAACATGACCCCCGCCCCGCTCGTCACCGACGCGGAACTCGTGGCTGCCAGCCTGGCGGGGAATCGCGATGCCTTCGGCCGGATTGTGGAACGATACCAGGGTCTGCTCTGCTCGTTGGCCTACTCCGCGACCGGGAACCTCAGCGCGAGCGAAGACGTGGCGCAGGAAGCATTTCTGGACGCCTGGCGACAGCTGGGCGCACTGCGCGAGCCGGAAAAACTGCGAGCGTGGTTGTGCGGGATCCTGCGCCACAAGGTCGGCCGGCTTCGGCGCTCCGAGAGGCAGGAGCCCGTGCGCCAGGCGGAGGGCCTCGAAGTCGCGGAAGAAATCCCCTCGGCAGATGAACCCGCGGCGAAACTCGCCATGGACAAGGAGGAACAGGCGCTGCTCTGGAGCGAGCTGGAACGAGTGCCCGAGCTCTATCGCGAGCCCTTGATCCTCTATTACCGCGAGCATCGCTCGATCGAACACGTGGCGGCCGCCCTCGACCTCACCGAGGACGCGGTCAAACAACGCCTCGCCCGCGGTCGAAGGATCCTACAGGAGCGCGTGCTTGCCTTCGTCGAACGCGCCCTCTCGCGCAGCACCCCCACCGCCATCTTCACCCTGACGGTGGTGGCGTCACTTCCCGCCCTCATGCCCCCCGCCAAGGCCGCGGGCCTGGGCGCCGCCGCCGCCGTCCAAGGCGGCGTCATCGCCAAATCCACCGGCCTGGCCGGGCTGCTGGCCGCCACTTCAGGAACGGTCTCCGCCCTGCTGACACTGCGCACCAATCTGGATCAGGCACGCACGCCCCGGGAACGACGTGCCGTGGTGAAAATCACCGTCGCGTTCTTCTTCGGAGCGCTGGCCCTGCTGGGCGCCGTGCTTCTGCTGCGGTCGGCGGCATTCCGCTGGCCGGAGGCGAGCGGGATCATGGCCTGGATTGCCCAAGGGGTGATGCTCGCGTTTGTCGTCGGCTGGCCGGTGGTGCTCCTGCGCGTCATGCACGCGATGCGCGCGCTGCGCTCTGCCGAGCGAGCCCGGCATCCGGAACTTTTCCGCGAGGCGCGGGACCAGGTCCGTGCCGCGGCGGGTGAGTATCGCAGCCGCTGGGCTCCCCTCGGAGTGCCTCTGGTCCATATTCGATACGCCTCTCCCGATGCGGGCCAGGGTCCGGTGGTGGGTTGGTTCGCCGGCGGGGACCGCGCCTACGGCCTGGTGTTCGCCTGGGGCGGATGGGCGGTGGCGCCCTTCAGCATCGGGGCGACCGCCATCGGAATCGTCGCCATCGGGACCCTCAGCATCGGGGTGATCTCCCTCGGCACGGTGGCCGTGGGGGTCGCCGCCGTCGGCTGCCTGGCCACCGGAGTCAATGCCTATGGCTGGCTGTCCGCGTTGGGCTGGGAAACCGCGCAGGGCAGCGGCTTTGCCCTCGCTCGCATCGCATCACTGGGACCGGTGGCCCTGGCGCAACATGCCAATGATCCGGTGGCCCGTGAGCTCCTGACGGATCCGCATGCCGCCCGCTCCCAACTGATCTTCGTGACGCTGGTCAGCCTGGTCGCCCTGCTGCCCATCGTGTTCTACTCCCGGGCCGTGCGCCGTCGCCTCGGTCCGCAGGCAAAGCCGGCCCCGCCGCAGAGCCCATGAGTCCTGCCCCGCCTCCGTGCGCACGGAACCAAGCCCGATGTCGAGGGGAAGCCGTGGCGCACCCTGGCGGGTGAGAAACGCGCTCCGCGCCCGCTGACGGCGCATTCCTTGCCCGCGTGCGCCGGGTCTGGTAGGGGCGCGGGAGTGACCACGCCCCACCCCTGCCCGCACGAAACGACTCCCCTGTCGCCCCCCAGGAGGCGCCGGTGGTGGAAGTGGATCCTGGGAACGCTCGGAGCCCTGGTCCTGCTGGTCGCTCTAGTTGGCGCGTCCCTGTA
>JADLFD010000379.1 GCA_020845805.1 Verrucomicrobiales bacterium
ATGGGACGTGGAATCAGTCAGGCGAACACAAAGACAGACAAACAGTCAGTCAGGCGGAGGGGGAGGGTGTGGGCTCAGGGGGGGTGCCGGGCTTTTGATCAGGCGGCAGATTGGGGTGTAGATCGGCCGACAACAAGCCGGAGACGATTTCGTCGGCCGTCTGGTTACGCATGTTCAGCACCTGAGTGGAATTGGCCGGCAGCGGGGCGCCGGCGTTGGCGAACAGCCATTTGACCGCGCGCGGAAAGCAGGCCGCAATCTTGACGGTCTCGGTTTGGGCGAGGGCAGCGAGGCCCGGATCGCGGCGCGCGGAGAGTTCGCACAGGTCGGGCACGGCCTCGAAAGGCACGCCCGCTTCGCAAAGGCGGCGCAGGACCTCGTCCTTGACGGCGGTGGGGACCACCTGCGCGTAGCGACAATGGCAGTAAAGGAGGCGGGGGCGGGCAGGCTGGGTCATGGGGAGGGAACGTCGGTATCGGGGGCCGGGTCGGCAGCTTGTTTCTCCAGGATCCGGTCGATGGTCACGCTCAGGACGCCGGCATACGCGTGAACATCGAGGGTTTTGGGATCCGGCGAACCGCGGACCTGGTAAAGCCAGGTGCGATGGACGTCGCGCGTGATGGGTTCGAGTCCCTCGCCGAGGGCGGGGTTGGGCCCTTCAAAAGTGCCGTCCACCACGCAGTAGAGGTCGCTGAGCGCCTTGAAGCCCTCGATATTCCCGACGATCTCGCCCAGGGCGACGGGAGCGCCGGGGGAGAGCTCATAGCGGACCTCGACCAGTTCGCCGAGCATGCGCAGGGCGAAGCGGGTGAGGCCCACGCGCCAGCAGCCGGGCGCGGCGGGGTCTTCGCTCAACCAGGTGTGGGATGCCGTATAGCGGTGGCGCACCGGGAGGTGCGCCACGAAGGTGGCCCGCTTGTAAAACAGCGTTTCGCTCACGACGACTGACCCAGGTTGCGTGGACAATGACAATGCGTGGGAAGCGTACCGGCGAAGGGGGTTGAGGCCACAAGAATTCTCGTCGCGGGTTCCGGGTTCGGCACACTGAGGTGCGTGCAGTATTTCGACCACAACGCGAGTTCGCCACTGTGCGAACCGGCGCGCAGGGCGTGGCTCGACGCGGTGGAACGCTATCCAGGCAACCCGTCGAGTCCGCACCGCCTCGGGTCCCGCGCCAGCCGCGCCCTGGATGAGGCGCGCGCGGGGGTGGCCGAGGTCCTGGGCGCGCACGCCGAGGAGGTGGTGTGGAATTCGGGGGCGACCGAGGGAAACAACACCGTGCTGCACAACGTGGCGCAGAGTCTGGATCGGGCGGGACGGGTATGGCTTTCGGCGCTCGAACATCCTTGTGTCCTGGCGGCGGCGCGGCGCTGGCTGGCGGGCCGATTCGACCTGATCCCGGTTAACACTCAGGGCGTGGTTGAACTGGACTGGCTGCGGGAGCGATTGGCGGCGGGGGAACGGCCCGCGTTGATCGGCGTGATGGCGGCCAACAACGAGACGGGGGTGCATCAACCCTGGCGCGAGGTGCTGGAACTGGCGCGCGCCAGCGGTGTGGCCACGTTCTGCGACGCGGCGCAGTGGCTGGGGAAGGAGCCGGCGGCGGGGTTGGGCGGGGTCACCTGGGTGACCGGGTGCGCGCACAAGTTCGGCGGTGCAGCGGGGGTGGGTTTCCTCAAGGGCCCGGCGGCATTCATGCCTCTGCTGCAAGGAGGAGCGCAGGAGGAAGGGCGCCGCGCGGGGACGGAGAACGTGGCGGGCGCCTGGAGCTGCTGGGCGGCGTTGCGCGAACGGGAACGGCAGATCCTCGACGGGGTGCCGAGCCGTGTGGCGCACGCGCGGCGGGAATTCGAGGAGACCGTGACCCGCCGCATTCCCGGTCTCGAAATCCTGGGAGCCGCGGTGCCGCGGTTGTGGAATACGTCGGCGCTCTGGATGCCGGAGGTGGACTGCCGGAGGCGTTGGGTGGTGCGCCTGGACAAGCTGGGTTTTGCGGTGTCCACCGGCTCTGCCTGTGCGTCCGGGAAGGAGAAACCGTCGCATGTCCTGACCGCCATGGGCCGAAACCCGATCGGGGAACGCATGGTGCGCGTGAGCGCCGGATGGGAGACGCCGGAAATGGCGTGGTCGGAGCTGGCCGAGGCGCTGGTGGCGACCGCGCAGGAATTCGGGGGGTGAACGTCAGGATCCGTTCGCCGATCTATCCGAACCGCTCGGGCGCGAGGGCAGTGAGGTCGATGGAGGGCCGTTCGTGCGCGAGGATCTGGGAGACAAGTTGGCCGGAAATGGGGCCGAGGCTGAGGCCCATCATGGCATGGCCCGCGGCGATGGTGAGGTTGCTGTACCGACGCGAGCGGCCAAGGTAGGGCATGCCGTCCGGGGAGACGGGGCGCAGTCCGCGCCAGGGCTGGAGTCCCTCGAAATCCCCGAGCTCGAATTTCGGGTAGTACTTCGGCACGGCCTTGGCGATGCCGCGCACGCGGACGGGGTTGATGGACTGGTCGAGTCCGGCGATTTCCATGGTGCCGCCGAAGCGGAGGGCGTGGCCGATGGGGGTGACGGCCACTCGGGCTTCGGTGAAGATGGCGCAGATCTTGGGGAGTTGGCGCGGCGAGGGAACGGTGAGCGAGTAGCCTTTGCCAGCTTGCGTGGGCAGTTTGAGGCCAAGCTGGCGAGCCACCGTGGGGGACCACGAGCCGCTGCACAGGACAAATTCGTCGGCTTCGAGCGCTCCGTTCTGGGTGGTCAGGCCGGTGATGCGACCCGCCTGGGTCTTCCAGCCGGTGACCTCGGTGTTCCAGAGGAACCGCCCTCCGGCGCGCTCCACCTCGGCTTGCAGGCCGGACAGGAAACGATCGGGAGCCAGGTGGCAATCGCGCGGGAAATAGACTGAGCCTGCGACGTCCATGGTGACGTCCGGTTCAAGACGTGCGGTGGCGGCGGCATCGAGGACATCGGCCGGAATGCCCAGGGCTTGGGCCTGGGCGGCGGTTTTGGCTTCGTCGTCGAGGGCATGCTGGGTTTTGCAGAGCATGACCAACCCGCGGCGTGCGAGGCCGAAATCGGCGGGCAGTTTCTCGGCGAGTTCCTCGAAGAGCGCTCGGCTGGCGAGGCTGAGATCGCGCAGCAGCGGAGCGGAGCGAGCGACGTGGGCCGCGGTGGCGCTGCGCATGAACTTCCAGCCCCAGGTGGCTAGATCCCAGCTGAGCCTCGGCTTGATGTAGAGCGGCGATTCGGGGTTCCACATCCAGCGCAAGGCGAGGCCGACCGCGCCCGGCGCCGCGAGGGGGATGAAATGGCTGGGGACGACCATGCCGGCGTTGTGCCGCGA
>JADLFD010000380.1 GCA_020845805.1 Verrucomicrobiales bacterium
CTCTTTCTCGGGTTCAGCTTCTTCCTGGTGACGGCGGCGTTGATCCTGATGTCGCTCTTGTTTCGGTTCAGCGTGGAGCAGCGATTGCCGGAGGTGGGCGTGATGGTGGCCATGGGTTTCACACGCCGCGTGATCGGGCGGCTCTGGCTGGCGGAAGGGCTGGGACTGGCGCTGGTCGGGACGCTGCCGGGTCTGTGGATCGGGGTTGCTTATGCGCAGGGGTTGATCCGTGGACTGGCCACCCTGTGGCGTGACGCGGTGGGGGGCGTGCCGCTGAGTTTTCATGCCACCGGCACGGGGCTGCTGACCGGCTGGGGGATTTCGATGGCGGTGATTGCCGGCACTTTGGCACTGACGCTGCGAGGTCAATTCAACCGCCCGCCGCGCGCGTTGCTGGCGGGGGAACTGGCCTCGCCGCGAATCCGTCGTCGCTCGCGCGGGCTTGGGTTGGGCTTGGTGCTCCTGGTGGCGTCGGCGGGCACTGCGGGAGCGGCGCTGCTGAAGGGCGACGGCGGCAACGCGGGGGCGTTCTTCGGCGCCGGTGCCCTGGCGTTGATCGGCGGCGTGCTGCTGGTTTCCGGATGGATCGCCCGGCACGAGACGGCGGACACCGCGGCGGGAGTGAAGACCACCACGGGCTTCACGCTCACCACCCTGGCGGTGCGCGGCATCACGCGAAGGCGGTCCCGCAGTGTGTCGACGGTCGCCCTGCTGGCCAGCGGCACGTTTCTTGTCCTGGCCATCGGTGCGTTTCAGATGGACGCCACGCGCGACGCGGGGCGGCGGGACTCCGGTACGGGCGGCTTCGCGTGGATCGGGCAGTCGGCGCTGCCGGTGACGGTGGATTTGAATGCGGACGCCTGGCTGGAGGCCTTCGGGCTTTCACGCGCGGAACTGGCCGGAGTGAATTTCGTCCAGGCCCGGGTAAAGGAGGGTGATGAGGCGAGCTGCCTGAATCTCGATCGTGCGCAGCGGCCCCGGGTGGTGGGAGTTCCGGCCGCGCGCCTCGCCGAGCTTGGTGCCTTTCGGTTCGTGCAGACGGCGAAAGGGCGAAGCAAGGCTGAAGGCTGGCGATTGCTGTCCTCAACCGAGCTGGTGGGACCGGACGGCATTCCCGAGGTGCCGGCCCTCGGGGATGCGGCGTCGATCCAGTGGGCCTTGGGACGCAAGATGGGCGACGGGGTCGAACTGACCGACGATCGCGGGCGCCGCGTGCGACTGCGTCTGGTGGCTGGAGTGGCGCCTTCGATTCTGCAGGGCAGCCTCTTCATTGACGAGGAGGCTTTCTCCCGATGGTTTCCGGGGGAGGCGGGCTACCGCTTCTTTCTCATCGACGCGCCGGCGGGGCAGACCGAAGCCGTCTCGGGCAAGCTGACCCGTGCGCTCGAGGATGTGGGGCTGGAACTCGTTCCCGCGGTGCGCCGGTTGAACGAGTTCAACGCCGTCCAGAACACCTATCTCGGCACGTTCCAGGTCCTGGGCGGGCTGGGGCTCCTGCTGGGCAGCGCCGGACTGGGCGTGGTGGTGCTGCGCAACGTGCTGGAGCGCCGCGCTGAGCTGGGGTTGCTCGCGGCGGTGGGCTTCCGTCCGCGGCGCCTGAAACGCATGGTGCTGCTGGAACACGCCGCGCTCCTGGCCTTCGGGCTGCTGATCGGCGCCGGCAGCGCGACGCTGGCCGTGGTTCCGGAGCTGATGGCTGGCGCGCGTTCCCTGCCCGTGGGCTCCCTGGCGTTGACCGTGATCGGCGTGGCGGTGTTTGGACTGTTGACCGCCTGGTGGGGAACTCGAGCCGCGCTCCAGGGCCGGCTCACCTCCGCCCTGCGTGGCGAGTGAAGCCGCCCGTCGCCTGGTGACCAAGGGACCTTCGCGCGCCCGGGGGCGCTGCGAGCCGCGGGGTCCGTCGGCCCTGTGAATTTGCGTGGTGCCCTCACGTCTGACATACCTGTGTCGGCACGGAACCGGATATTCTCATGAAGCATCAGAACCCGAATCGGGCACCCGGCAGTGGTGAGGTCAGGACGGCGGTTAGCCCACGAATTCTTGCGGTCGCGATCCTGGCCGCGGCCTGGTTGACGCGATCCGCGCTGGGCGCCGAGCCACTCTTCCAGGAGGACTTCTCCCAAGTCGCGCCCGGGCAGGTGCCGGAGAGCTTCCTGGTGATCGACGGCCAGTTTGCGGTGCAGGAGGAGGAGGGGAACCGGTTTCTCGAGCTGCCCGGCGCGCCGTTGGAATCCTTCGGTGTGATGTTCGGTCCCGCGGCGAAGGAGGATCGCAGTGTGCGCGCTCGCTTTCACGGCACGGGGCAGGGGCGTCGGTTCCCGGTCTTTGGTGTCAGCCTCAATGGGATTGCGGGTTACCGGTTGCAGGTCTCGCCCGCGAAAAAGTCGGTGGAGTTGTTGAAAGGAGACACGGTCCAGGCCACCGCGCCCTTCTCGTGGGAGAGCGGCACCTGGACTCAGTTGCGGATCCAGATTCGCAAGGTGGGTGCGGCGGCGTGGGTGGTTGAGGGCAAAGCCTGGAAAGGAGGCAACCCCGAACCAGCGGCCTGGACGGTCTCCTGGAACGAACCGGAGGCGCCCATCGCAGGCCGCAGCGCCGTCTGGGGGAAACCGTTCTCGGGAACACCGATCCGCTTCGATGATCTTCGCGTGTCTGAAGCGTCCACTCCCTGATCCAGGCTGGTCAGGAACACGGCCGGGCGCGGGTTGCGCGCCTGCGAGCCGCGCTGCCCTCGCCGGCCCGTGTCCGATGCGCCGCGAGGCCGGCCGGTTCTGGCCGAGCGCGGTGTGGCTGGCCGGGTGGATGTGCCTTTGGCTGGGGGTGGGGGCGAGTGCAGTCCGCGCCGAAGTGGGATTGGAACTCGCGGTGCCGCCGCGCGCGACGCACGTGCTGGGGGACGGCACCCCGCTGATCTGGCGTTTTTCCAATCGCGGCGCGGAACCGCTCGGCTTCATGTGGGAGGGGTGCTGTCGGTTGAACGGACGCCTCACGGTGACGCGCAACGGAGTGCCGGTGGAGGGCGTCCCGCCCAGCCAGGCGTTGGCGCACATGTTTGCCAAGGCTGAGCGCCTCGATCCCGGCCTGCCGCGTGACTACGAAACGCGGGTCTCGGATTGGGTGCTCCTTCCCGGATCGGGAACGTACGAACTGCAGGGTCGGTACCGTGGCGTGCTCTCGAATCAGTTTCCCCAGCTTCCGCGCGGACTGGGTCTTTGGCGCGACGCGGCGGTAAGCGAACCGGTGCGATTGAGCGTGCTGAGCGTGGCGGACTACGCGCGTCGTCGCGACGACCATGGGCGCCGTCGCGGCGTGGTGCTCGAGGTCACGGGCGCCACGCGTTTGCCTCCGCTCCAACCCGCTGAGTTTCGCCTGCGCGTCGCGAACCAGACCACGCAAGCGATCGCGCTCCGGTGGCCCGACGATTTTTCCCTGTGGATTCTGGACGCCCAGGATCACCGGGTCGCCCCCGTCGCCGTGCTTTCCGAGCCGTCCGTGGAATGGGTCATCCCGGCACGCGGCGCCGACGAACGCGGGTTCCGGATCGCTCCCGAGCGCGTGGAAGGCGAACCCCTGGGCGACTACCGCGTGTTCGTGGATCTCGCGGAAGCGGGGGCCGACCAGCCGCGGGTGCCTTCGAACATCGTGCCGCTCGAGTGGCGATGGCCTCCCAGCGAGGTGTGGGCCCTGGTGGACGCCGCGGCGCGAGGTGCGGGGACGGGCGCGCGCAACCAACCGCTCAAGCTGCTGCGCGTTTATTGCGAGGCCCTGGCTCAGCCACTTTCCCAGGCCGTGACGAACGCCGCCACCGCAGAGGGCAGGACCCTCGCCGTGCGCCTGGCCCGCGCGGCGCGGCTCAAGCCGTTGGCTCGCGTGCCGGGTCCGGTGACCTTCAGCGTGCGCTTGGCCGCGGACGCGACCTACGCGTGGTCTGATCCGCGGCTGGTCGAAGCCTTCGACGCCCGACAGACCTGGGCTGAGCAATGGGAGGATTTGATCGCCGTGCGGCGGCACTTGGGCTGGGAACCGCGGTTGGAGATCCGGCCCGATTCGACGGTGCGCTTCGCCGTGATGCGAGCCACGCTCTCCACGCTTGGGGTGGGCGCGCGTGAGCTGGGTGCGCCAGTGCAGACGCGACTCGGTTCGGACACCAACGGAATTCCACCAGTTTTGGTGTGGGGGGAGGACCTTGCGGCGGACACGCATCCCACCCTGACCCTGAGGTCGGGCTCCTGGACGTGGGCCGTTCCTGGCGCGCTCCCGGAGACGGGATCCGAGCTCGAGGCGCTGCGAGTCCGTGTGCGCGCTGCGGTGGCAGCGGCAGCGGCAGGGAGAGGGGGAATCCGATTGGAGGTGGATCCCGAGCTGACCTGGGGTCACGTCGCCGGTGTGGTTGAGCCACTTTCGGTGCCGGGGATGCGGTGGGGCGTCGCGGCGACCCGGCCGGGGAGTTGAGTTGACGGGACAGCGGGGGGTGCCGCGGCTTCACGACGACCGTGTCTGTGCCTCCATTCCTCCTCTCTCACCTGCGACCGTGAAGACCTGCTGAGATAGGCCAGGAGAAGACCTGAGGGACAGGATGGACCGGATGGATTCGGGGATTCCGCCGAGGGGGACACCAGCCAAGTCGACTCCCGTCTCCTTCATCCAGGGCATCCCGTTCAGCCGGTCGTTCCTGCCTCCGGCAACCAAGATGTCCTGCACCCGAACCTGCACCCTGGGGAACTTCCGGGTTGGCAAATCGCGGTCGTCGTGGAACGGTGCGCGGACTTTAGAGGGCGCGAAACGCGCTCCGGTTGGTTTCCCAAGTTATGAACGCGACGCGAATTCTGCCCGACCTTCAGTGCTCCCTTCTCTGCGACGAAGTCCGCCAGGAAGTCAGCGGCAACTTCATCCTCCTCGGTATCATCGCCTACGTCCGAGTGCCTCAGCTGCCCATCACGGCGCTGAAGCTCTGCGTGTTCAACCGCTGGACGGCCGGCGTGGGTCAGTTCACCGAGACGGTGCGCCTGGTGGCGCCCGACGAAGCGGTGGTGCGGCAGAGCCAGGTCCGGTTTGCGTTGCAGGACGCCACGCACAACGCGACCAACGTCACCCTCTTCACCCAGGTCGAGTTCAAGGTCGCGGGCACCTACTACATCGAGGTGCTGGTGGATGATGTGATGAAGCTGCGTTTCCCCGTGCCGGTGCACCTGGTGCAGCAGCCGGCCGCCGGCGCCGGGCAGCAGCCGCAGCGCCCGAATCCGAAGGGCCCCGACGCCCCGCAGGAAGGCGCCTAAGCCAGAGCTGAGCTCAGCTGGGCTGAATCAGGCTGAGCGCGAGCCCAAATCCAAACTTGAACCCAAACCGGTTTGGTTGGGTTTGGGAGTGGAATTTTCGAGGACGCGACCCGTTCCGGTTGGATCCGGAGCGGGTCGCTTCGTTGGCGGCGATCGATCTTTGCGCGTCGAGTTCCTCGTTGCCGCGAGGGAAGTGAGCGGAGTCTCATGGCGCGGATGGCCGAGAACTCCTTCACGGTTCCCC
>JADLFD010000381.1 GCA_020845805.1 Verrucomicrobiales bacterium
AGAATCCGGTACGCCCGGTGGGACCCGACGAAGCGGCCGCGCTCTGGGCCAACGGCGTGATTGCCCATGACGCGCGTTGCGTGATGACGGGCGTCGCCGCGGAAGGCGCGCAGGGCGCCCTGCCCACGGTGGTGCAGCACGGCGACCAGTGGCTGACCCTCGCCGCCGAGTCGCTGGTGACTCCGCTCAATGCCCGCCTCGCGGCGGTGGAAGCGGGGTTCCGACCCGTGACCGAGCCGCCCGAATTTCAGCAGTGGTCCCATGGCGTGAAGCGCCTGCTCTTCATGCGGGCACGCTTTCCCGATGACCTGCGCGAACCCATCAGCGAAGCCGCCGCCGCAGAGGTCATGCGTCTGGCCAACGAGCATTTCGTCGCCGCGTCCTACAATGCCCTTTCCCTCATCAGCACCATCGGCCCGCTCGTGATGCTGCCGCAGCCCAAACTCTACTACGCCGTCAAAGGCCCCGGGACGCTGCTCGAGGACGCGCGCGAAGCCACCCGCCTGGCGGGTCTGGACCTCTCCGGCTTCGACCTCGACGTCGTCCGCTTCGAGTCCGTGCCCGGGTTCACCTGGGCTGGACTCGGGGCGGTGGGCGGTCGTGGCGCCTGGCTGCAGGACTCCGGTCTCGGGGTGGTGGTGCACGAACTGGGACACAACCTCGGGCTCGCCCACGCCAACTTCTGGAACACCGTGCGCCCGGCCCTGCCGGTGGACCCCCAGAACACTCCGTTCGACGCAGACAGCCTGGTCGGCATCGACAGCATCATCGGCGCGGGAGATGACGTGGAGTACGGCGATCCCTTCGACGTGATGGGCAGTGGGGGCGGCGGCGCGCAGTTTTCCGGACTTCACAAATACCTGCTGGGCTGGATCGCAGAAGCCGGCCTGGAGACCGTGACCACCAGCGGCGTGTATCGCCTCGCCGTTCATGACCTCGCGATCCAGTCACCGGCCCCCCAGGTGCTGCGCGTGCGCAAAGACGCAGAGCGCTACTACTGGCTCAGCGCCCGTGGCACGGCCACAGGCAATCCATGGCAGGAGCGCGGACTCGAACTCCATTGGAACAACTGGCACCAGGCCATCGGCTCGGCGGAATTGCTCGATACCACGCCCGGTTCCGGCCACGGCAAGGAGGACGCCCCCCTCGTGCTCGGACGCACCTTCTCCGACCCCGCCGCCCAGATCTTCATCACGCCTTTGTCGCGGGCCACCGTCCGTGCCGGCACCCGGGATCTCCCAGCCTACGACGTCGCCGTCCAGTTCGGTCCGTTCCCCACCAACCGCGCGCCCACCGTCACCCTTGAGACTCCCTCCCTGGCAGTGGCACCCGGCACCCCGGTCAGCCTGCGCGCGGTGGCCTCGGATGCCGATGGCGACCAGCTCGCCTATTCCTGGGATTTCAGCGATGGCAGCGCCGGCCAGTCCGATCCCGAGGTCACCGTCTCCTGGGAAACCGCCGGCGACCACGTGGTTCGGTGCGAAGTCTCCGACCTGCGCGGGGGACTCGCGTCCCACCACGTGGTGATCCGGGTGGGCGCCACCGCCCGACTGCGCATTGCCGGCCGCGTGATCGACCAGAACGGACAACCCCTGGCCGGGGTGCGGATGCACAACGGCCGCGCGGGAACCAACTCGCCCTACGCCGAGGATTTCCGCTGGGCTTACTCCGACAGCGACGGCCGCTATACGCTCACCGACCTCGAGGCAGGCGACTACGAGGTCGGCGGGGAACTCGCCGGCTATCGCGTCCAGCCACTCAACTTCTCCCGCCCGCTGCGCCTGAGCGAATTCACGGGTGTGGACGTGGATTTCCTGGCGCGCGCCGTGCCCCGCGCCACGGTGAGCAGGATCTCGGATGGCGCCGAATCCTCGAGCGCACTCGCCACCTTCCGCGTGGCGCGCACCGGGCCCACCAACGAAACCTTGCGCGTGTTCTTCCGCACCGCCGGAACCGCCACGCCGATGGACGACTTCGCGCCCTGGTCGGCCACCGAGGTGCAGACGAACCTCATCCCCACCGCCACCAGCCCCGCCACTCAGTTGCTGGAGTTCGGCTACGTCGATCTGATCGCCGGGCTCGCCGCCACCAACGTCTCGTTCCGCGCCGTGACCGACGCGCTCGTCGAGGGCGACGAAACCCTCGTGCTCACGCTCCAGAATCCGGTCTCGCGCACCACCATCACGGAAACCGAAACCAACATCGTCGACCTCCCCGGCTGGGAAGTCCTGCCCGACAACGGCCCAAGCAAATGGTTCCAGACCCGGCAGCAGTACGCCCTGGGTTACCGCGCCGAAGCCACCGCGCTGCTCCGCGACAACGCGCCCGCCCCCACCTCCACCTTCCTCACCCTGGTCGCCCTCGAAACCGAAGTCTCCGAAAACCCAGGCGACTCCGCCTCCTTCGTCATCCTCCGCTCCGGCCGCCCGGCAGCGCAGGACCTCCACATCCCCCTGGCGTTCTCCGGCACCGCCACCCCGGGGCAGGACTTCGAAGTGGCGTCGCCGGAAGCCATCCTCCCCGCGGGAGCCGACGCCGCCCGCGTCACCGTGCGCGTGCTCGAGGATCTTCGTCTCGAAGGCAATGAAACCATTCGCCTCACGCTCGGTCCGGGCGAGGGCTACACCGTCGCCTCCGCCGCCGCGTCCGCCACGATCACCGTGGTCGACAACGATCTCGCGCTTGTGGGCGTGACCGCCGTCGATCGCGTGCTGGACGAAAGCAACACCGACGGCGGCGCGCGCGTGACCTTCCACCGCGCCGGCGATCGCGCACTCCCGCTTGAAATCGACTATCTGGTCACCGGCAGCGCCGAGCCCGGATCCGATTACACCGCGCTCCCCGGCCGAATCCAAATCCCCGCCGGCCAATCGACCGCCTCCCTGCGCATCCTGCCCATCGACGATCGTCTCTTCGAAGGTGATGAAACCATTGAGATCCGCGTCGGTGACAGCCCCTCCTACAACGCCAGCCTTCCCACGGCCGCCGTCGTGCTGTTGCGGGATGATGAGTTCCCCCGGGTGACCGCTGAGGCCACCGATGCGGAAGCCGACGAATCAGGCGATCCCGGCGAGTTTCTCATCCGTCGCACCGGCTCCACCGCCGCGCCGCTGGTGGTGCATTACCTCTTCCGCGGCAGCGCCACGCACCAAGCCGACTTCGTGGCCAGCGGTGACCGCGTCACCATCCCGGCCGGCCAGACCACCGCGCTGATCGCGGTCAATCCCATCGACGACACCCTGCGCGAAGACCAGGAGGAAGTCGCCTTGGTCCTCATCCCCGACCCTTCCTATTCCGTCGGAGCCCCGTCCGGCGCCGCAATACAGATCGCCGACAACGGTGACACCGTGCCCGGCGTCGGATTCTCCCTGCTCTCCTCCAGCGCCCTCGAATCCCGCACCACACCGGAGGTCGCCATCCGCATTTCCGGAAATCCGGACGAAAATCCGGAGAACGCGGTCACGATCGCCTGGGAAGCCCTGGGCGGCAGCGCCACCGCTGGCACCGATTATATCCTGACCAACGGCACCCTCACCTTCTCGTGGGGGGATCCCACCTCGGAGACGCCGCTCACCAACCGCATTGCTTTCATCCCGCTCGAACTGATCAACGACACGTTGGCGGAAGCGGACGAGACCGTGCTCATCCGCCTGCGCATCGCCCCCACCATCATCCCCGCCGAAGATCCGGAGCAGCCCCCGAATCTGTACACCAACGGCGTGCTCGACGTGTTTGCCGTGCACACGTTCACCATCCTGGATGACGACCAGAGTGTCTGGAGCATCGCCACCTCGACGCGCACCACCACCGAAGGTTCCCCCACTCCCGCGCGGTTCACCGTGCGGCGCACCGGCCGCACCAACCTCACGCAAAGCGTTTCGCTCCAGCTCCACGGACTCGCCGCCCAAGGCAGCGACTACCTGCCGGTCACCAATCGGCTCGTGCTCCTGCCCGGTCAGACCAGCGCCGACGTCGACATCGTTCCCGTCGATGATCCCGTCATGGAGTTCCGCGAGAATGTCGTACTCAGCCTGATCCATGCCCCCGGCGGCAGATTGGGCACCCCGCCCACCGCCGAGGCGTTTATCCATGACGACGACGGCACCATCGAGTTCGCCGAAGCGCGACTCACCGCGCTCGAATCCGAAAGCGAGGCCGCTGTGCGCATCGTTCGAACCGGCGACCTCTCCGAACCGGCCACCGTCCAACTCGAAGCCACCGCAGGCACCGCCACGCCCGTGCGGTTCTCCGACGGCCTGCCTGCCGGCGACTTCTACGCCACCAACCGCACCCTGGTGCTCGAGGCGGGCGTCGCCGAAATCACCGTGGGCATCCCACTCCTCGATGATGACCTCCAGGAAGGAGCGGAAACCGTCCAACTCCGGCTCTCGCGCGGTTCCCATCTCTTTCCACTCGGCGGCCAAAACACCGCGGTCCTCACGCTGATTGACGATGACGTCCTGCTCTCCACCGACACCAACACGATCGCCGCCATCGAATCCACGCCCTCCCTCACGCTTGTCCTCCACCGCTCGGGACCCGTGGATCACCCCCTCTCACTCGACTTCGAGACCGACGACTTCTCCGCCAACGCGGGCGCCGATTATGTCGCCGTCCGGGGTGTCCTCGAGTTCCCCGCCGGCCAGCGCACCACCGAACTCTCCCTACCCCTGCTGGACGATGATCTGCTCGAAGGGGACGAGACGTTCCTGGTCCGGTTCCTCTCCCCGGAAGGATTCTCCGTCGGCGAAATCCACGCCACCATCACGGATGACGACTGTGTGCTCGGTTTCGTCGTGGACCAGGCAGAGGTCGATGAGGACGCAGGGGTTCTGGACCTGCGCATCCTGCGCACCGGTTCCGCGGTGAACGCTGCCACCGTCGAGTTCGCCACCGTCCCCGACTCCGCGGCGGCAGGGTTGGACTTCCAGGCGCTGCGCGGATCCCTGCTCTTCGAAGGTCAACGGTTCGAAGCCCTCACCAACGGCACCGGTGGCGTCATCCTGCGCCCCGGCGAAACCAACTTGTCGATCCAGGTCCGCATCCTGAACGACAGCGCCGGCGAGCAAGACGAAACCTTCTCCGTTCAACTGTCCAATCCGCGTACGGTCACCACCCCTTTGCACGGTGGAACCACCCATCTGGGCTCCGCCACCAATCTCACCATCGTGATTCGCGACAACGAATCCCCAGGCCGCCTCGATGATTCCTTCCAACCCGGCCTCGGCGCCGATGGACCCGTGCGCTCGCTGGCGCTGCAACCGGACGGCAAAGTGCTCGTCGGCGGTGACTTTGCCACCTTCGACGGCGTCGTGCTGCCCGGACTCGCACGGTTGCACGCGGACGGTTTCGTCGACCGCAGTTTCAATCCCGGTCAGGGTTTCAACGGCCCGGTCCTCGCGGTCCTCGCCGAACCGGAAGGACGCCTCTTCGTCGGCGGAACCTTCTCACGCGTCGACTCCGTCGACCTCGGCTTCCTCGCGCGACTGGAACCCGACGGCACGCGGTCCACGAACTTCAACCTGCGCCTCGACGGTCCCGTGCGCACCCTCGCGCGCGCCGCGACGGGAGACGGACGACTCCTCTACGCCGGCGGCGATTTCCACACTCTCAACCGCCAACGCCTCTCCGGGGTCGCCCGGCTCACCGCGGAAGGCGGTCTGGACACCGGATTCGCGCCCGGCTCCGACGCAGGACGGTCGGTGCACACCGTGGTCTCGACGCTCACCCCGGACGGCGAGCGGGTCCTCGCAGGGGGAACCTTCACCGACTGGCTCGGCACCGGAGCGAAGTTCCTGGTCCGACTCCTTCCCGAAGGTTCGCCCGATGAATCCTGGCTGCGCACCGTGGTTCCCAACGGCCCGGTCCTGGCACTCGCCGCTGGACCGGACGGCTCGGTCTATCTCGCCGGTGCTTTCACCGAACTCAATGGAATCCCACGCGCACACCTGGCCCGGCTCGATCGCGAGGGTCAAATGGACGCGTCCTTCGACCCCGGCCTCGGCGCCAACGCCGACATCCTCGCCCTCGGCACGCAATCCTCCGGAGCCCCGTTTGCCGCGGGCGCCTTCACCACGTTTCAGGAACTCGCTGCCGGTCGCTATGCCAAGCTGCTCACCACGGGGTTGCTCGATCCGTCCTACTATCGAGGTGCCGGCGCCAACGACTCGGTACGCGCCGTCGCTGTCCAACCCGACGGCGCGATCCTGATCGGAGGCGATTTTACCTCCATTGACGGCCGCCCGCGCCAGCGCCTCGCACGCCTCCACGCGGAGGAAAAATTCACCGACGGCTTCGCCGAGTTTACTGACAGCTCAATCGTCGTCGATGAGTCGGCCGGGGAAGCCGTCCTGACCGTGCGCCGCTCGGGCGCGGCAACCTCCGTCGCCACGCTGCACGCCAGCACCTCGGATCTCACCGCGCAGGGCGGTGCGGACTACGATAGCGCCTCGGCTGACCTCACGTTCGTTCCCGGCCAGACGAACGTCACCCTTCGACTCCCCCTTCGCGATGACCTCCTCGCCGAAGGACAGGAATCATTCCGGGTCACGCTGGCCCAGGCCAATTCTGTGGTTCTCGGAAGAACCGCCACGACCACCGTCGTGATTCGTGATGATGAAACCGCCGTCGCCTTCGACCTCGCCTCCGTCTCGGTGGACGAAGCCGCAGGCGTGGTCGTCCTCGACCTGCATCGCACGGGACCGAACGCCAACGCCGCCCGCGTAGCCTGGCAATCCACGCCCGACACCGCCACGGAAGGCACGGACTACCTCGGCGTCTCAGGCATCGCCGAATTCCTGGCTACCGAAGCGATGGTCACCCTGGCCATACCGATCGTTTCCGACACCGAGATCGAGAGCACTGAACGCTTCGTCGTGACTCTCCATCCGGTTGAGGGGGGACCGTCCGTCGGGACCGTCAGCACCGTGACCGTCGCCATCCTGGATGACGACCAACCCGCCACGCACTACACCCTCACCGTGGAACGCACACCAGGTGGCAGCACCACCCCCGCCGGAGGCCGTTTTACCGCAGGATCGCTGGTCGATCTCCGCGCCCTCCCCGGCAACGGCTTCGAGTTCGCCCGGTGGGAAGGAACCGTCGTGGCAGTGGAGAATCCGTTGCGCCTCCTCATGGATCGCAACCACGTCCTGACTCCGCGGTTCCGCGCGCGCGCCTACCTGGAGACTTTCGAGACCGGAAATCTCAGCCAACTCCCCTGGGCCTTCGGCGGCCAGGCACCGTGGTTCGTCACCAACGAAACCGCCGCAGCAGGCAGCTTCGCGGCGCGCTCGGGAATCATCACCAACGGGGGGCATAGTGTGTTGATCCTCGACCACGAATCCCCCGCGGGTGGTGGCAGCTTCGGCTTCCGTACCGCGTCCGAAGCCGGTTGGGATTTTCTCGAGTTCAGGATCAATGGAACCCTGGTGCGTCGCTGGTCCGGCGCCAACGGTTGGCAAACGTTCACCTTCGATGTGCCGTCGGGACGCAACCGATTTGAATGGTGGTTCCATCGCGACCAAACCTTCGGCGAGGCCCTCGACACCGTCTGGATCGACAACCTCGACTTGCCGGAACTGGGAAGCGATGACGTGGCACCCAAAATTGTGCTCCCAATCGCTAACGCCGGCTGCACGGTGACAGTGCAAGGAACACCGGGACGCAAGCATGTGTTGGAGCGCTCTCTGGATCTGTTCAACTGGGTCGCCGTAGGCTCGTCCGTGCCAGACACCGCCACCTTCCCGCTGATCGATACCGAGTGCGGGAGCCAACCGACGCGATTCTACCGGGTGCGACTCGATCCTTAACAGCGATCCTGAGCCGGCCGGTCCTCTGGGCCTGGGCGACAGCACACACGGGCAGACCGGCCAACGTTCCGGCACCGCCAGGGGTCCCCGCTCACTTCGGAGAGGGCTTCTCGGCGCGTGGCTTCACCACCGAGGCGCTTGCTTCAGGCCCCGTGTCGAACTCGACCACCCACTCACGCCGGATGGCGGCCACAATCTCCGCACGACCAAATTCGCTGAGCAGATCAGCCAGCACTTCCGCCCGCGCGCCAGTCGTGAATCCGGGAGGCCCGCCCAGGACCATCTCGAGACGGCGCCGAATCGTGGAGGCATCACCCCCGGACGGATCCTCGTCAGCCGGAACGGAAGCTCGTGAACGGCCCACCACGGCGGCAGCCGGCGGTTCCCCGGACCACTCGCGCAGACGCGCTCCCAGCGTCTCGAACCGCGATGCCCTCGGTTCCAAGGCAGGGAAATCACGACGTAGCTGGTCGAGCGTCGGCACCGTGCCCCAAGCAGTCACACGAAACACCTCCAGCACTTGCTCGCCGCGGATCCCCAGTCCGGCCATCCGCCTTGCCATGAGGGTCCTGAATTGCCGCCGCCAACCTTCAACATCCGAGTCGGCCTGCATGCCGTGCCGATCCACCCAGGGAAGCCATTCCCGTAGCTGCGATTCGTGGCACCAAGCCAGATCAGCCACGTGATCCGCCACGGGCGTGATGTCCACCGCCAGGTCGGGAGGCGACCCGGCCATCAGGTATCCATCGAAGGTGTTGATGATGACCGGGGTCTTGATGAACCGAGGTTCCCCGTCGGCCTGCGGATACTCCGGCGTGTACGCATGCGGGACATTGATCAGGTAAGCCACCGAGCGCACTGCCTGCGCCACATCGAGGTGGTCGACATGCACTCCAGCCAAAGGATCAGCCGGAATCGGAGGGCAGAAGAGATAGTCGGGTTCCAGGCGCCGGATCTCGTTCCAGAGCGCGGGCAGGAATCCCGGCGACGCATGCAATCTCGCCTCGCGGAAGGGCTGACCGTCGGCGCCCTTCAGCGCATGGAACCGGAACCCTCCCTGCTCCGCGGCGGTCGCCTGCTCACGAAAACGGCGGGCAGCGGTCGCTTCCCTCGACAAGGCATGGTGTCCCGCGGCGCCATCCGTGCAGATCAGGACATCGAGTTCGGTGCCCGGATGCTGCCGTCGCCATAGCTCGAAGGTTCCAGCCGCGGTGAACTCGTAGTCATCGAAGTGGGCATGGACAAAGAGGAGCTTCATGGGGAATCGGCACGGCGGCCAACCGCTGGACGCTACGAAACTCCGCCGGCGTCGAGAAGCGTGGTCTGGCCTTTCATCCGGTCCCGCTCACCCCATTCGCCAACGCCATTCAGCGCGGACTTCACGTCCGCGGCTACATCCGCGTTCCGTTCCGTAGCCGCCGTCGTGAGACGGCGCTCACCCCCCCGCTCCCGCTCACCCCATTCGCCACGCCCTTCAGCGCGGACTCACGTCCGCGGCTACTTCGGCGCTCCGTTCCGTAGCCGCCGTCGTGCAGACGGCGCTCACTCCCCCGACCACTTCCGCTCACCCCATTCGCCACACCCTATCGCCGAAAGCAAAACGGCTTCGACCGGGTGAAACCCGATCGAAGCCGTTGCAAGTACCTGATGGCCGAACTCAGTGACGACCGATCACGCGGAAGAACACGGTGTTGGCGCCACTCGCCACGTTGGCCGGCAGTTCGAAACTCACCCGGCGCGAGGCTCCATTCGAGACATCGCCGAGCTTGCTCCACTTCCCAGAGCTCAGATCGGTGGTGTACTCGACGGTGTACTCACCGCCCGGCACGTCGAGCCAGGCGAGGTTCGAGAGGCGGACATTGCCGCCCTCGCGAGTCGTCCCGATGCGCAACGGAACCGAAGAAACCCCTTCTTCCGCGTCCGCAATCGTGGCCGGAGGCGGTGTAGGCAGCGTCACCCCCGTGACGTGCACGAGGCGTCCATCAAACCGGCCGTGAAGATCTTCCGCCGGCAGATTGGATTCGGCGAAGTAGATTTTGAAGTTCGGCGCCAGATCGAGGGCGGCTTCGATGTCAGAGGCCGTGCCATCCAACTGCAGATAGTTGACGTAAAGCGCGTTGGCCGCACCCGTGCCCTCGAACGAGAACAAGCTCTGGAAACGTCCGTTGAGGATCAACCGACCCACGGCGACGTTGTCCTGATACCCCGCAGCCGTGGCTCCTCGATCTTCACCAGCCCAGAGGTGCACCATGTCCCCGAAGATATTGCCTTCCGAGCGAATGGTGGTGTTGAGCAAGTCGCCAAGCGCGGGTTTCACCAGCATCTGAATGCCATCGAAGGTGACCCACTCATTCGGGTCCGTCTCAGCCCCGCCATCCGCCAGGCGGTCGGTGAGGTTGAACTCCAGGAACCCGGAGTACCACGTCACCACGCCGGTGGCGTCGTTGGTGACGGCCGTGCCAGCTTGGATGAAGGATCCCTGCGCCTTGGCATCCTTGCCGCGAAGGATCACGTCCCGCTGAGCCACCAGGCTGCCGCCATCCAACTTGATCGCGTCGCCGTCCAGGGAGAGCAGGCTCTCCGGGGCACCGAGGACACCGGTGTTGACCACCGACTCGGCGCGGATGCGCACACCCGAGGCCGAGATCGTCCCGTTGTTGACCACCATCTGAACACGGTTGGAGATCGTGCGATCCGTACCCACGCTGAACCCCTGCCGCGCGAAGAACCCACCGTCGTTGGTGAGGATCTGCAGCCGCGGGAAGTCCGCATCGGTGATGCGCTCGGGACGCAGCATCTGGAACTGACCCAGGTTATGGAAGGAGAGCGCGTCGATCGACAGCCGCCGCGTGATGTTCGCGTTGTCGTGGTACTGAACGTGGTTCGCGTGGAACTCCGCATCCATCGTTTCCACCGGTTGGATGCTGCCCAGACCGGAGGTATCGACGATGAACACATGCGTCCGGATATCGACGGTGTTGGTCACCGACAAGGCCGCGTCGTTCGGATCCGGAACCACGATCGGAATCTGATTGGTCCAGATGCCGCTCCAGCAGGACAGCACGCCGGTGAGCCGACGCACGGTGGTGGGAACGACATTGGACACGATCACTGAAGCGTTGGTGGAGCCGACGTTGAAGCGGAACAGCGGTGAATCCGTGCGGGCTGGTGAACGCCCGGTGAAATGCCGTGCGTTGATGGACATCATCCCGTCGCTCTTCAGGCGCGTATGATAGAGGTCCAGCGTGTCGGCATTGATTTCGATGCGCGCCGGGTTGTTGGTCGGATCGGAAAGATATCCAGCCTCCGAGCCGCCGAAGATCGCGTTGTTCTCCGGGGTGAGGAAGCGCTGCAGGTTCGGAAAGAGTCCATTGCCTCCGGGTGTGGTGATCACGCGGCTGACGGTGCCCAACCCCACCGAGACCGCGGCGTAGTAATTCGTGACGCGCGCACTGACGCTGTCGGGATGCGCGATCAATTCGTCGGAGAACACCGCGTTCCCCGCTTCACCCAACTCCCAGTCGGGAGGTTCGTTGAACGAGAAGTCGATGACGTTGGGGCGCAACAGGGTCGGCGCCAACGCATTGGTGAGCAGCGTGGCGTTGGTCACCCAGGCGTGCGCGTCCGAGATGTAAACGCGATTGGTGAAGGGCAATCCGGTCACGGCATCGATATCAGGGAGCGAGTAGCGCACCAGCGCCGTGAGGCACCCATCGAAGGCCACCGGGTTGCCGCGGCTGCCAATCGGCGGGGCGAAGCGCGCTTCCACCCCCATGCCAGCGGGATAATTGGTCGGCGTGAAGATGACCTGAACCACCCAATTCGTCTCGGTCAGGGCGTTGGTCATGGCGAAGGCGGTGTAACCAGCAATGTCGATGAATCCGCCATTGGGGATGGAGACCGTGTTGGTAAAGCCCGCGGGATAGGCCACCTCATGGCGCCCGGAACTCGGCCGGACCACGTCCGCGAGAGTGGTTGGAATAAGGGCCGTGTTCTGGGGATCCATGCGGCCATTGGAACCGGCGCCCCAGTAGATCTCATTGATGCCACCCGGCCCGATGTAATCCGTCTCACCCACGAATTGGGTGAAGGGCCGGCCCAGCTCGGACAAGACGCTGATCCCCGCGACCAACCCAGCGCGCTCCAGCCGGACATCATCGCCGTCCAAAGTCATGCGGCCCAGTGCTCCCACGCGCATCACACCGGAGCTCACGATGTTCTCGGCGTCGATGTCGATGTAGGAACCCATCACCGCACCCAACTGCAGCAGCAGCTCCAACTGGCCAAACCCAGCGAACGCTTCAGTCGCGACGATCTCGCCGCGGTTGTAGAAGGACTTGGCAGGACTCCGCAGGCCCAGGGAGTTGACGTAGTCGAAGTGGAACCCCGCAGATCCCCGCATCGTGCCGCGGTTCGTGTAATAGAGAGTGTTTTGGGTGTCGTACGGATGAAACGTGCTCACGCTGAACACGCCTTGGTTCACGAACTCCACCGCATCGATCTGCGGCGGGTTCTCCGTATCAACGGTCCCGAAATTCTCGTACCGCGGCGAGGTGGCCCCGAGGCACGTCCAAGCCGACGCCA
>JADLFD010000382.1 GCA_020845805.1 Verrucomicrobiales bacterium
CAAGGCAAGGGACACGGAGAACAGATGACGGCCTGGGTGTCCTACCTGCGCGGGGAGGCCGAGCATCCGCTGCCCTACGACCTCTCGCGCCAGAGCATGCGACTCACCTTTGCCACGATGGAAGCGCTCCGCCAGGGGGGCGCCGTGATGCTGGCCGAGGGCGTCTCCGCGCGGGAGACCCCACGGGAGTGAGGGTCACTCCGCGAGCGTGAGCCACGCCATGATGGGGAAGTGGTCGCTGGGGAGTTGTCCGTTGCGCGATAAGGTCAGGATCTCAGTGGCGCGCACCGAGGCGGGTCCGCGCAGGAGGATCCAATCGATGCGTTCGCCGTCGCGCTTGGGCGGTTGGAACCCGGTGAACGAGCTGAACTCCTGGTTGCGCCGGGTTTCGGCGAGCGCCCAGGTGTCCCGGAAGAAGTCGTCCTTCAGGAGGATGTCGTGGGCCTTGTTCTTCGTGGCGACCGCATTGAAATCGCCGACGAGGATGACGGGGAGTGGGCGCTTGAGTTCGGAGACGCGTTGGCGGATGAGTTCCGCGCCCTTTTCGCGGGCGGGTTGCAGCGCGTGATCCAGGTGGGTGTTCCAGAAATAGAACTCGCGAGAGGTCACGCGGTCCTTGAAACGCACCCAGGTGACCATGCGCCGATTGGTGTTGCCCCAGGTGCTGGAGGCGATGACCTCGGGCGTGTCGGAGAGCCAGAAGTGGTCGTATTCGAGCGGTTCGAACCGTGCCTTGAGGTAGAAGATGGCCATGAACTCGCCGCGGCTGCCGCCGTCGCGGCCGAGTCCGATCCAATCGTGGGCGGGGAGATCGGCAGCGAGGTCCTTGAGTTGCTCGTAGAGCCCTTCCTGAGTGCCCATGAGGTCGGGGGTCTGCGTGGTCAGGAGTTCCTTCATGACCGGTCGGCGGTCGGGCCAGGCGTTGGGGCCCTTGTCGCTCGCGTAGCGCAGGTTGTAGGTCATGACCTTCAGTTCGGCGGAGGCGGCGTGCGAGGCGGGGGCGAACGACGCGAGCAGCAGGCCGACGGCGACGAAGAGAGAGCGGATGGCGTGGGAGCGGTGCATGGCGTGCCTTGGAGAGATAGCCGGTGGAGCGGGGAACTGGCGAGCTTCACGTGGCGGTGGGCGGGGAGACCGGGGAGGGGTCGGGCGTGGTTCCCTCGAGGAAGTGGCGGGCCTCCGAGAGTTGGCGCGGCGTGCCCAGGAGCAGGACTTGGTCGAGTTCGCGGAGGATTTCGTCCGCGCCCGGGTTGATCATGGCCTGCCCGTCGCGTTCGATGCCCACGATGCTCGCTCCGGAATTCGCCCGGAGTTCCAATTCGCGAAGGCGGCGTCCGAGGGCGGGGGAAGTGTGGGTCAGAAGCACCGTCTCCAGGTCGGTATCGCGCAGGAACGTGGCAGCGCGCGTGGGTTCGGGGGCGTGCCGTTCCACCGGGGGCTGGGACAGGGTTTCCTCCAGCGCGACCTGGGCACGGGAGTGAATGCGGATGGCAGCGCCCCAGAGGAGCCAGACCAGCAGGGCGATGATGACGAGGAGGGCGAGCAGCGAGTCGAGCGGGGGCAGGAGGGTTGAACTGAGGGCGAACCCGAAGAGGATGAGTCCCACCAGTCCGGCGAGCGTGATGACTTGCGAGACCACGTTGCGGATGGCGTCGGTGCGGTGGCCGGCGCGGGCACGGGTGACCTTGAGTTCGGCCAGGAGCCGGGCGAGAGCCTGGAACTTGCGGAAGGCGGCGATGAACATGGGCAGCGCCAGGACCACCGCGGCGAGCAGCACGAGGGTGCGGTAGAGGCGCGGCTCGGCGGCGACGGTGGGCATCCACGCGGGGGGCGTGCGACCCACGAATCCAGCGCCGATGAAGACCGCCGCGATGAGTGCGAGGTTCAGTGCGATCTGGACGGCCCAGCGGCGGATCAGTTTGCCGGCGAATCCGCTCTGGTGCCGTGATCCCAACTGGCTGAGCCACTGGGTGTAGAGGCGCAGGTAGCTGAGGAGCACGCGCGGCGCACGGTTCTCCAATTGCCGGACCGTGGCGTCGGATCCGCGGATCAGGTAGGGGGTGGTGAGCGTGGTGATGGCGGAGACCGCGACGGCGATGGGGTAGAGGAAATCGCTGGTGACCTTTAGGGAGAGGCCGAGGGCGGCGATGATGAAGGAGAATTCGCCGATCTGCGCGAGCCCCATACCGACGCGGAGGGAGGTGCGCGTGTCGTTGCCGGCAATGAAGGTGCCGAGTCCGCAGCTCACCACCTTTCCCACGACCGTGGCGACGGTGATCACGGCGATGGGCAGGGCGTGCTCCCAGAGGAGCTTCGGGTCGATCATCAGGCCGATGGTCACGAAGAACACGGCGCTGAACATGTCGCGCACGGGTTCCACCAGGTGCTCGATCTTGACGATATCGCGCGCCTCCGAGATGACCGCCCCGATCACGAAGGCGCCGAGGGCCACGCTGTAACCGAGTTTGGCGGCGAGCAGCGAGAAGCCGAAGCAGAGGCCCAGCACTGTGACGAGGAGCATCTCGTTGCTGCGAAAGCGTCCGACGTGGTTGAGCAATCGGGGTACGGCGATCAGGCCGAGCACGAGGGTGGTGACCAGGAAGATGCCCAGCTTGCCCAGGGTCGTGCCCACGTCCGCCAGCGTGAGGGAGCCGGTCATGGCAATGCCCGAGAGGAGCACGATCATGACGATGGCCAGGATGTCCTCGATGATGAGGATGCCGAAGATGAGGCTGGCGAAGCGCTCGCGTGCGAGGCCGAGGTCGCTGAGCGCCTTGACGATGATGGTGGTGGACGAAATGGCGAGCATGGCGCCCAGGAACAGGCTGTCCATGCGTCCCCACCCAAATGCCATGCCGATCCCGTAACCGACGGTCACCATCACGATGATCTCCACCAGGGCGCCGAGGAACGCGGTCGCGCCCACCTGGGTCAGCTTCCGCAGGTTGAACTCGAGGCCGAGGGAGAAGAGCAGGAGGATGATGCCTAGTTCGGAGAGGGTGCGGATGGTCTCCTCATCGTGAATGAGCGAGTAGGGCGGCGTCTGCGGGCCGATGATGAACCCGGCGAGGATGTAGCCCAGCACCACCGGCTGCTTCAGCTTGTGGAACAGGATCGTGACCAGGCCGGCCACGATCAGGACGACCGCGAGATCCTGAAGGAAAGCAATCCCGTGCATGGGTGAAGGGCTCCGTCAGCGCGGGAGCTGCAGCACGCGGCGCGCGTCCGCAACCGGGTCAGGCGTGGCGCGGCGCAGCAAGGTGTAGGTGTTGGTTTGGGAGATGCGTGAACCGACGCTCAGGGCCCGCAGGGGGCCGAGCATCTCCAACTCCACGTAGGTCTTGGGATCCGGGTTGGTGTAGACCTCGGCGCTGCTTTCCTGGTCCGGGTACCGGCCGCCGGGCACTCGCGGCGATTCGATCAACAGCATCTGACGTTCGCCCACCCAGAGGAGGCGGTCGGCGTCGGTGCCGATCTTCGTGGCATGGACCGGATCGCGGCGCAGGGAGAGCATCCCGCGGTCGAGCGACAACCCGAGGGGAAGCAAGTCCTCCGACTGACTATTGTAACCGGTGGGAAACCGTGTGTTCGCGGGGATGGGGATGGCCACCAGGACCGGGTCGGTCAGTTGTGTGATGATCCAAATCCCGACCTCCAAGTCCGGACCCTCCACCTTCTCGTAGGTCGTCTGGATGGTCATGCGCGGCTGGCCTGGTTCAAGTCGGAGCACGCGTTCGCAACGAATCCCGTAATGAGGATCGACCGCGGAGGTGAGGACCAGCGTATCGCGGCGGACGGTGGCTTCCACGGGCAGGGAATCGAAGGCGACGGGAGGTGGCCAGCTGCGGGGCGTGACCTTGGGCCAGCCGGCCTGGGGCGCCGGCCAGGATTTGTCGCCACCGAAGTTGATCCATTCGGCGGAAGAGGAGTCCGCGGCCCGCCCTCGCAGGGTGGGGTCATCCCAGAAGGGGCTGGCTTCCCCGGCGAAACCGAAGTGCATGACGCGGCCGATGGCCGGGATCACCAGCGCTTCGACCTCGCCGTTGCTGATGCGAAGCGAGCGTTCCCAGCCGAGAAAGGTGCCGACCTTGATTTGGATGGGGGCAGGGGACGGGTGGGTGGCAGGGGAGGGCGTGCTCATGGCGGCGCGGGAAGGGCGGGAGCCGCTCAGCAGCTCGGCTCCCTTGAGTTGGGCGCGGGCGGTCGTCGAGAGGAAGAGGAGCACGAGTCCCAGCGCAGGGAGCGCTGGGACCGCGCGAGCGACGCGAGGGGTGAACCGGGGCATGCGGGACGTGAGACGGACGGGCTTCGGGTGATTTTGGCTGGCGCGCGCGCCGTGGCGACCTGGACGCACACGACCAAGCAAGGGTGATCGTCGGCGGGGCGAATAGGGAAGCCCTACTTCACGAGGTGCGTGATTTCACCAGGAGCGGCGAGAGCGGACAGGTCCGAGGTCCGTGCCGTTTCCACTGATCCAGGGAGGCGGCGTGAAGGGTGAGGGAATTCACGGGATCCACCAGGCGGGTGCCGTTCAACGCGGCGGCGAGACGAGGTCATGAATCCGATCCGGTTCGGGAGCCTCGAGAGTGGTGCTTCTTCCGTCCGCCCATCGTACCTCGACTTGCAAGGGCCGCGCCGTGGCGCCGAGTCCGAAGTGCACGACGTCCAGGTCCTGGGATCGGAACCGGTTGCCGGTCACCCAAGGGCGCTGCTGTCGACCGAGGGAATCAGTCAGGGTGACCGTGGCCCCGGCGGGTGCGGCGCCTCGCGGCCCTTGCACCAGCCGGACACCCAGCCAGTGACCGGTACGGGGCAGACGGTTCTCGAAGATCCGGATCGTTTGTTTCGTGGTGGGCCAGATCTCGAAGGTAGTGACGATGAGGTCCTGGTCGCCGTCCTGATCGAGGTCAGCCGCCAGCGCGTTGCGGCAGTCCTCCTGCAACGCTACGCCGAACAGGTGGCCCACCTCGACGAACTCGTGCCCCTCACGATTGAGGTAGAGCCGGTTCTTGTCGTAGCCGCCATAGGACCAGCCCAGGGAGCGCGTCCGCGCGAATTTGGCGGCGAAGTAGGCATCGACTGCGGCGCGGGGAGTGGAATCGCCCACGTAGAGGTCATGGGTCCAGAACTCGCTCTCGAAATCGCGCACCGACGCGCGGGTTTCGTGGCCGTTGACGATGTGGAGATCAGGGAAACGATCGAGATCGAGATCGGCGTCCGTGACGCCCCACGCCCAGCCCGCGCGTGCGATCGGGGGGCGTCCCGGGCGTTGGCGGTAGGTGGTTCCATCCTTGAAGAAGAGTCGATTGCCAAACGAGACGCGGGGACGTTCGGACGCCCAGGCGGCGAACTCGGGCCGTTCGAGGCCGGCGGCGGTGAGTCGTTCCGCGGTGGGTTGGGGCATGCCCATCATGATCAGGTCGAAGGCGCCGTTGGCGTCCACGTCGGCCAGGGCGTGAGCCATGCCCAAGCCACGCGGATCGTCGACCCAGGACGCGGTGCGGTTCTCGAACCGGCCGCGGCCCAGATTCGCATGGAGATCGAGTCCGGCGAAATCACTGACCACCAGGAGATCGAGGTCGGCGTCGTGGTCGAGATCGACGAACGAGGCGCTGTAGGTGCGCCGGTGGCGGAAGGGTTCGAGTCCGGAACCCAGGGTGGCGTCGTCGAAAGTGCCCTCGCCACGATTCACGAGGAGATAGGAGGGCGGGCCATCCCGGGCGTCGTAGTAGGGCCGCGGCATCTGACCCTCCACATACGGGGGGCGATACTGCGCCAGGAAGACATCCAGATCCCCGTCCCCATCGATGTCCCCCGAGGTCAGGGCTTGGGCGTAACGGAGTTTTTCGGGCGCCAACCAGACGGCGCGCGCCGGTTGGTCGAAGGCCCCCGTGGGTCCGCCGGGAAGCAGGAGGAGACCGGAACGCACGGCGATCAAGAGGTCCGCGCGGGCGTCGCCCGTGAAGTCGCCCAGGACGGCGGTGAACAGGAGGCCGGGATGATGGGCGCTCAACCGCAGGGTCTGCCACGAGCCGTCGGGTTGCCGTGCCAGCACCGCATTGCGCGCCACCAGCAGGATCTCCGGGGTGCCGTCGGCATCCAGATCATGGAGGAGGATGGGATCGATCCACGTCGTTTTCGGAAACGGCGCTACCTCCAGTGCGGCGGCGGGGTGAAAGGGCGGGGGACCGCTACGATGGGAGACCTCGAGCTCGGCCAGGGAAGCCGTCGCACCGTCCAGGGTGGGGCTCCCGGGCCAGGCGAGGCGGAGTCGGGCCTGAATCTGGAGGCGCTCCTCCGGCGTGGTTCGCGTGAGATGGAGCGACACTTCGAACGTACTATGGGCTGGGGAGGTGCCGGACGACGGCGTGAAGTCGACGTGACGCCACTCGCTCTGCACCAGTTTCCACCCGGCATGTCTCGCGGCCAGGATCCGGTCGCGCCAATCCGGCCAGGGCTCCACGGGCGTGGATGGCGAGTGCCAGCGCGTGAGGCCGTGAGGCAACGGCGCGGCGGGAACCGGCGGGGTCCACTGGAGAGACTGGAGCGGAGCCGAGGCGAGGAGGGCGAGAGGGTCGGGAACGGCATTGAGGGCGTCCCAGACGGCCTCCATGACGGCTCCGTGTTCGCGTGCCAGGCGATCTCGTGCGAAGAGCGTTTGATCGATCTCAGCCTCGCGGGCCTCGATCGCGACAAACTCCTGGATGACGCGATCGGGCAGGGCGGCGGTGGCCGCGTCGTCTTCACTCGCCCGCGCCGGGGCTTGGGACCTGGCGGGGCGCGTCGGAGAGGAGCGGGGCCAGAGCCAGGTGCTGGCCCAGGCAGCGAGGACGACGCCGAGGACGAGCAGGAACCGGATCCGTTTTCCCGAAGGGATCGGGCGTGACGGATCCGGCGGCTTCACGAGGCTAAGCTAGCGGGCTTGCGCGCCGTCGTCCTGGGCGCGAGGTCCGCGTGGGAGGCGGCGCGGGTGGCGAGGCGCCGCATTCGTTTCACGGCGGCGGCCATGCCAGGGGCGCGGAAAAGGGCTGTGCCGCTGACGAACGTATCCGCACCGGCCGCGGCGCATTCGGTCACGGTCTGGTCGGTGATGCCGCCATCCACCTCCAGGTGATAGGACAAGCCTCGTTCCACCCGCCAACGGTTGGCCTGCTGGATCTTGGGAACCGTTTCGTGAATGAACGATTGTCCGCCAAAACCCGGGTTGACGGTCATGACCAGGAGCAGATCGATCTTCTTGAGGAACGGTTCGATGGCGCGCATGGGCGTCGGCGGATTGATGGCGAGGCCGACGGGCAGGCCGAGGGATCGAACCTTCCAGAGCAACGGATCGATGCGATTGCCGAGTTCGACATGGAGCGTGATGCGATTGGCGCCGGCCTGGGCGAAGGGTTCCAGCAGGATCTCGGGGCGGGAGCACATCAGGTGCACATCGAAGGAAAGGCGGGTGAGCGGGCGGAGCGCGGCGACGACGGCGGGGCCAAAGGAGACGTTGGGCACGAAGTGCCCGTCCATGATGTCGAGGTGCAGCCAGTCCGCGCCGGAACGCGAGGCGCGGGCGACCTCGCGTTCGAGTCGCGCGAAATTCGCGGCGAGGAGTGAGGGGGCGATGATCACCGTCGGGAAGGCTAGGGGTGCCGGAGGCCGGGGTTCAATCGCCGTTTCGGTGGGGGTGACGGGGAGGTGACGGACGGGGGTGTGGCGAGGAGGTATATGAGAAAAAATGGCGGGTCAGGTAGGGGAACTTCCAGGTACCAGAACTCCTGCTTGACCCACGGTGGCTGAACGACTTAGCTTAGGTCTGTCCCCGCCATCCCTGTACCTTTTTCGATTAGGAGGATCTGTTATGGGGAAAAGTCGTACTAACCATACAAAAGTAGGCTGGTTGGTGCGTACCGGGGCGGAGGGCGTTTAATCATCCCACCCACGTAGTTTATGGCGAGCGGTCGCGTTAAGTGGTTCGACAACAAGAAGGGGTTCGGCTTCATCTCCAACGAGACAGGAGCGGACGTCTTCGTTCACTATTCGGCCATCCAAGGAGCTGGATTCAAGACCCTGAAGGAGGGGGAGTTCGTTCAGTTCGAACTGATCCAGAGTGACAAGGGGTTGAAGGCGCAGAACGTGCATCGAGCAACGGAGTAACGGAGGGGTTGGAAATCCGGGCGGCGCGCGGGCTTGGAGGTCGTCCCTGGGCATCGTAAGATGTCGGGGAGATGGAAGGGGTATCTCCCATAATGGCCTCCAGTGTTTACGTGCACGTGCCCTTTTGCGCGCGGAAGTGCGCGTATTGCGCGTTCTATTCCACGGCGGCGGAGGGCGAGTTGGTCCACCGCTACGTGGAAGCCTTGGCGCGCGAGATCGCGTCGCGCCCGGTCCCGCGCGAGCGACCGCTGAAGACCGTATTCTTCGGTGGCGGTACGCCGTCCCTGCTGAGCTTGCGCCAGTGGGAGAGGGTGCTGGATGCCGCGGCGGCGGCGGGATGGCTGGGGGCGGCCGAATGGACGGTGGAATGCAATCCCGCCACCGTTTCGGAGGACAAGGCGCGACTCCTGCGCGAGCGGGGCGTCAACCGCATCTCCATGGGGGTGCAGTCGTTGGACGAAGGGTTGCTCGACCGGTTGGGTCGGGTGCATTCGCGTGACATGGTGTTCCGCTCGTTCGACGTGCTGCGCCGGGCCGGCTTCGACAACCTGAACCTCGACCTCATGTTCGGCATCCCGGGCCAGACCATGGACCACTGGCGCGGGACCCTGCGGGAAGCGATCGCGCTCGGGAGCGAGCATCTCTCCTGTTACGAGGTGATCTACGAGGAGGACACGGCGTTGTTCGACGAACTGAAGGCGGGGGAGTTCGAGGTCGACGAGGCCCTGAACGCCGAGATGTTCGAGGCGCTGGTCGCAGATTCCGCAGCCGCGGGTTTCCGTCAGTATGAGGTGGCCAACTTCGCGCGCGATCGGACGCCCGCACCGTGGGCAGGGCTTCCCGCGGATCATCCGGCGGTTCCCTCCCACGCCTGTCAGCACAACCTCAATTACTGGCTTGGCGGGAGCTATGCGGCGCTGGGCCCGAGCGCCTCGGGATACGAAGGCGGCCGGCGCTATCGGAACCTGTCCAGCACGGCGGCCTATTGCGAGGCCGTCGAGCGCGGGGCGCTGCCGCGCGAGTGGAGTGAGGAGTTGCCCCCGCTGGCGCGCGCGGGAGAAATCGCCGCGTTTGGGCTGCGCATGAACGCCGGGTGGCCGTGGGCGGCCTTCGAAGCCGCCACGGGCTTCGACCTGCGGTCTGAGTGGCAGGGTGAGATGAGCGCTTTGCAGCAACGCGGGTGGGGGGCCATCGAATCCGACCGTTTTCGGCTCACGCCGGACGGACTGCGATTCGCGGATGCGGCGGGCAGCGAGTTTCTTCGCGGTGGCGATGCCGAGGTGCGATGGGAACGCTTTGCCGGAAAGCCGCGACCGGTGGTGGGAGGGGTGCTTTCGTGAGCGAGATTTCCGACCCGATCCGGAGTGGCTCCGCCGCGGTGCCGGTCGCGGGGACTGAGCGCGGCCGGGTGGTGCTGGGTATGAGCGGGGGGGTGGACTCCTCGGCGGCGGCGGCACTGCTGATCCAGCAGGGCTATGACGTGGTGGGCATCACGCTCAAGCTCTGGCCGCAAGACTGTGTGTCCCGCGCGGAGGACAAGTGCTGCGGACCCCAGGCGGTTTCCGACGCGCGTTCCGTGGCGCATCGACTGGGCATTCCGTACTACCTCATCGACGAGGCGGACGATTTCCAGCGGGAGGTCATCCAGTATTTTGCCGACGAGTATCGCGCCGGGCGCACGCCTAATCCGTGCGTCATGTGCAACGAGAAGTTGAAGTTCGGCACGTTGCTGCGGCGTGCACGCCAGTTGGGCGGCCGCTGGGTGGCCACCGGTCACTACGCCCGGATTACCACCGATCCGACGACCGGCCGTCATTGTCTGCGACGCGGCGCCGATCCGAAAAAGGACCAGAGTTACTTCCTCTTCTCCCTGCGGCAGGAACAGTTGGCCAGCGTGCTCTTTCCGTTGGGGGAACTCACCAAGACCGAGACGCGGGAGGTGGCACGCGAGTGTTCGCTCAAGACCGCGGACAAGGAGGAGAGCATGGAAATCTGCTTCGTGCCCGATAAGGACTACGGCCGGTTTCTCGAGCAGGCGAAACTGGTCCAGCGTCACCGCGGCGAGATCGTGGACGTTCACGGTCGCGTGCTTGGACATCACGACGGAATCGAGTTCTACACCATCGGCCAGCGGCGTGGACTGGGCCTGTCGTCTCCCAAACCGATGTACGTGGTGGAACTCGACGCCGCGACCAACCGCGTGGTGGTAGGGGACGAGAGCGCCTTGGACCGCGACGTGTTCACCGTCGAGCGCTGCAATTGGATCGCCATGGAAACACCCCCGGCCGAACTGCGCGTGAGCGCGAAGATCCGGTACAACCATCCGGGCACCGACGCCGTGGTGTTCCCGAGGGCGGATGGCACGGCCGAGGTGAGGTTGGCCGCGGCCCAACGCGCGATCACCCCGGGTCAGGCCTGCGTGTTTTACCAGGACGACCTCGTGGTGGGCGGAGGCTGGATCCAGCGGGAGGCCCGCAAAGTATGAAGATTCGCGCGACCCGAACGCATCGCCTGGTGCTGGTGACCGCGCCCGGGGTCGAGGTGGCACGGAAACTGGCGGTCGCGGTGCTCGAGTCGCGTCTCGCCGCCTGCGTCAGCCTCGTGCCCAAGGTGGAATCCCACTATTGGTGGCAGGGCCGAATCGAAACCGCGGCCGAGGTGTTGCTGGTGATGAAAACCACGGTGAGGAAGGTGCGGCGCCTCGCGGAGGTGGTGCGCGCAAACCATCCCTACGACACGCCCGAGTTCGTGACCCTACCCTTGAACGCGGGGAGTGACCGTTACCTGAGCTGGGTGACCGAAAGTGCCAGCGGGACGTAGGGGGCAGCCTAAGTTCTGAACTCGGCCTCGAGGTGAGCCGATCCCCGGGTCCGTGTCGGACGGCGACCGAGCCGACCGGATGCCATGCTTCCGCTCGACAGTCAGGGATTGATGCGCTTGCGTACGCCGTTCCCCGCCTCATGCCCTGGTCCCAAATCTATGATCCGCTCGGCCATGCGTTGCTCTCGACCCTGGTCGCGGGCCTGCCCGTGGTCCTTCTGCTCGGGCTGATTGCCCTGGGCCGTGTGACGATCCACGTGGCCGCGGTCCTGGGCCTGCTGGCCGCGCTGGGCATTGCGGTGGGGGTGTATGGCATGCCCGTCGGGGCGGCGGCGGCCTCGGCCGTCTACGGTGCTGCGTTCGGGATCTTCCCCATCGGCTGGATCATCCTGAACGTGCTGTTCCTCTATCAGCTCACCGTTCGTGCGGGGTTGTTTGAGGTCTTGCGGCAGAGTCTCTCCGGGATCGCTCCCGACCCGCGTATTCAGCTGATCCTCATCGCCTTTTCGCTCGGAGCCTTCATCGAAGGCGTGGCGGGATTTGGCACGCCGGTGGCCATCACCGGCGCCATCCTGATCCAGCTCGGATTCAAACCGCTGCAGGCTTCGGTCCTGGCCTTGATTGCCAACACCGCCCCCGTCGCCTTTGGTTCGCTGGGGATTCCCATTACGACGCTGGCCCAGGTCACCGGCCTGGACGTGATGGACTTGTCCCGCATGGCGGGGCGGCAACTGCCGTTCTTTTCGGTGCTGATTCCCTTCTGGGTGGTGGCTGCGCACTCGGGTTGGCGCAGCGCGCTGGAGGTTTGGCCGGCGGCGGCGGTGGCGGGGATCGGGTTCGCCGTGCCCCAGTTCCTGGTCTCGAATTTCCACGGACCATGGCTGGTGGACAATATTTCGGGCGCCTGTTCGATCGGGGCACTGGTGGTGTTGCTGCGTTTCTGGTCCCCCCTGCAGCGTGCCCTTCCCGCCGACGCCAGGGCCCCGATCGCTTCCCCCGGAGCGCCGCGCTTGGAACGTCGGATGGTGTGGCGGGCCTGGATGCCGTGGCTGATTCTGAGTGTGTGCATCCTGGTTTGGGGCACGCCGCAAACCAAGCGGTTCCTGGACGGCAAAGCGCAGGAAACTCCCGCCTGGCAATCGCTCCTGGCTCCGACGCAACCGGTGCTGTCCGCCGTGGGCCGAGTGGAGATTCCGGTGGCCGGGTTGCATCGGTTGGTGCAGCGCGTGCCGCCGGTGGCCCCGTCGGGCGCGGCGCCCGAGTCGGCGGTGTACACGCTCAACTGGCTTTCCGCCACCGGCACGGGAATCCTGGTGGCCAGTCTGCTGGCGGCCTGGGTGATGGGTTTCTCGGTGCGCGATGCCGCCGCGACGTACCTGTCGAATCTGGTGCGCATCCGGTTTTCGATGCTGACGATTGCCGCCATGCTGGCTCTGGGTCACGTGACGAAGTACTCGGGAATCGACGCGACGCTGGGGTTGGCGCTGGTGGGAACCGGGCCGGCCTACCCATTCTTTGGAACACTCCTGGGTTGGCTGGGCGTGGCGCTCACCGGATCCGACACCGCGTCCAACGTGCTGTTCGGCTCGCTGCAACGGATCACCGCCGAGCAGTTGGGGTTAAGTCCGGTGCTCATGGCGGCTGCCAACAGCACGGGGGGCGTGATGGGGAAGATGATCGACGCGCAAAGCATCGTGGTGGCGAGCACGGCCACAGGGTTCTATGGCCGCGAAGGCGAGATCCTGCGTCGCGTGTTCGGGCACAGCCTCGCGCTGGCAGCCCTGGTGGGGGTCTGGGTGACCCTGCAGGCCTACGTGCCGCCCTGGACCCACATGGTGATCGGTGCCCCTTGAGACGCGGACGCTGGGACTTGGCGTGCAGAGCGGTCACGGAGTCACCGCTCTGACCCCAGGGTTGCGTTGGTCGAGCCACCGTCGCCGCCGTCCGTCTCAGTCGATGGCCGGCTCTTCTGGCGCCGAGAGGATCTCGTGGTCGCCCTGCAGGTGCGCAGGGAAATCGGGGATGGGTCGTCCGTCCAGCGATTGCGCCGTGTAGAGCAGAGCGACTCTCCATCGCGCACGGGACGGCGGCAGGACACACGTGTCGCCCGTCGCCCCGGCCGGAATACCGGACACGCATGAAGGATAGTCACTGCTTACCGTTTCCCACCCAGGGGGGCTTCCGTCGGATCCGTCGGTCATCCGCTGAACGCGCACATTCCAAATCAGGATCGGAACGCTCTCGGAGTTGGTGATCGTGAAATAGGTCTGTGCGCCGTCGGGCTTCCGGAAGGCCCGGGATAGCGCCACCCGATTGGTATGCACCCTCCTCACGGGGGTGTAGGCGTCTCCCAGGGAATGCACCACGTACCACGCGCCTTCCTCGGGGGGACGGGTTCCTTCGGTCGGCGGCGCAGGCGTGGATGGTCCTGGCTCGAGGCGGCGGGCAAAAACTTCCGCCATGGAAAAGGCTTCCTCCGCCGACACCTTCCCTTGGAGGTTCAGATTCAGAATCCACCGACCCGATGCCATCCAAAGCGTGCGACTGTCCTGCTCGTAGAGCAGGGCCTCCAACTTCCCGACACGCCGAGCATGACGCGTGGTCTCCTTCCCATCCGAAAGTCGGGGCAGCAGCGGACCGTGCCGGAGCCGGTTCCATTCGTCCGCAACGCTGTCCGTCGATTCCTTCCGCCGCAGCCAGGCGTCGAAGACCAACTGGCCATCGCGGAAGTAGGACATATCGCAGAAAGCCGATCCCTCCGGAACATGCGAGCGCACCAAGACCCGCGCAGGTTCGAACACCCCTGGGTCGAAATACTCCAGGGCCGGGGTTCCCCGATCGACGAGACTCGTGACACGGTTCGACCAACCCGGTCCCAACTCCTCGCCCTTGGGCAGGAACGCCGCGGCGGACGCCAGGTTGGGGCTGGTGTCCGACCCTTTCTCCGGGGTCACGGACGTGGCTGCGTCGGTCCAACACACCATCGCCAGAATCACGGCGAAGGCGGTCGTCACACGCCCCGTGCCCGTCCTCGGCGTGAAGATTGCGATCGCCCGGAGGCGTTCCTCCATGTCCGCCGGAGCGTCGGTGGTTCCTACCGTCGTCCTGCCCCATGACGAAGCCCGCGTGGTTCCCCCGGCCAGCAGCATCAGCAGGGTCTCGCCGTACACCGAACTCTCCGCAGCACCGGTCACGCCCAGCACCTTGGCGTCGGTGGCGATCTCCCGCTCCAGCCGCATCCGACGCAGCAGCCACGGGACGACGGGATTGAACCAATGCAGAGCCTGGACCAGACGCAGCAGCAGTCCCCACCGCAGATCGTGTCTCGCGAGGTGCGCCGCTTCGTGGAGCAGAATGTGACGCAGGCGGGCGGGGCAGACCCTGGACTCGAGGTCGGCCGGCAGCAGAAAGGTTGGTCTCCAGAATCCCCAGACGGCGGGCGAGCGCACCCATGTCCCGACGCGCAACGCGATGGGTCCGTGAACCCCCATCCGCTGTCGGCATTCCTCCCACAACGCCGACGTCTCCGGACTCACGTGTGTGGTTCGGATCCGAACCCATCGATGCATTCGCGCGGTCTCCACGACGGTGATCCCCAGAACCGCCAGGACGCCCAGCGCCCAGACGCCGGCGAGGAGGCGCCAGGCACCCCGCAATCGGAGTGGCGCGGAGGCGCGATCGGGCCCCGGTGCCTCCGAAACCGAAACCGGCTCGACAATGGAGGCTGTCTGGTCGTGGAACGGCCTGGGTGGCGAGCGGTTGAACCCCGTCGTCTCCGGGGCGGAGGCCTCGCTCGAGTGAATTCCGGCCGTGGTCCAACTCCGAACGTCGACGACGCCGAAGAGGCTGAACGGAGCACCGGGACTCCACGGGAGCAAGAGTCGGCCAGCGACGATCCACCACAGATACCCGCGTCCCGCGGCACTCAGATGTTTCCCGCTCAGCCACCGAATCGCCAGCAGCACGAGGATCAGCACGGTGGCCTGCAGGCTGCATCGCAACACCGCCGCCGCCGTTGCGTCCAAACCTGCCAGGAAGGTTTCCATGTCAGGGCTCCTTCCTTCGCAGAATGCCCCGAAGCTTGCGGATCTGCTCGGGAGTCATCCGGGTTTCCTCCACCATCGCGATCACCATGTCGGCCGAGGCTCCGGAGAACACACGTTCCAGGAACGACCGGCTTTCATGGCGAACGGAGTCCTCTTTCCGCAACAACGGCGCGTAGTGCTGTCGGTCCTCGACGGTGAGCAGCTGCACCGCCCCCTTCTTGACCAACCGGGCCAAGAGACTGCGGATGGTGCCGCGCGACCACCCTTTCGAGGTCCCGAGTCGTTCGACGATCGTGGCGGTGGGCAGTGGGGATTCACTCCAGAGCAA
>JADLFD010000383.1 GCA_020845805.1 Verrucomicrobiales bacterium
ACAGCGCCCCGTAGTTCGCGACGTACACGTCGAGATCCCCGTCCCCGTCCACATCACCGACCGCCAGGCTGGTGCTGCCCGTGGTCGAGGCCACCCCGGCTTCACGAGTGACCTCGAGGAATTGTCGGCCGCCTTCGTTGCGAAAGAGGCGCAGCCCGTGCCCCAGCGAAGTCACGAGAAGATCGAGGTCGCCGTCGCCCTCGGTGTCCACCAAAACCGCCCCCGTCGATTGGGCGCCTGCGCACCCCACGCCGTACCGGTCGGTCACGTCCTCGAAACCCCACTGACCACGGTTGAGATAGAGGGCGTTGGTGCCGCGGATGGCGCAGAAGTAGAGATCCGGACGCCCATCGCCATCCACATCACCCGCCGCCACACCGGAGCCGTTGAGCAGGTTCTGATTCTGAAGCACCGCAGCGATCGGCAGCGCGTTGGTGAACCGAATGCCCGACTGCGAGGGATCGATGAGGTCAAAGCCGGGATTTCCTGCGGCTCCTTCCACCGCGAGCCCACGTGACCCTGCCGCCCGTCCCGCGCCGCTAAGGCCTAGAAACAGCCCCACCCCAACGAGCCCAATACGCCATGCCATTCCGGGGAACACGCCCCGAGGCTGTCGCCAAACGCGCTCGCGGGTCGAGTCCGCAGGCGACGACCCACCCTGCGGACTCCAGCCCCAGGCCGTTCCCAGCCCACGACGGCACCCCACGGGTGCCCGTGATCACTCGAAGGCGTGACCCCCGTGGTCGTGCCCCGCGGTCGTCGCCCCGCCCCCCGCCGCCTTCGACTCCGGATGCGCCTGCAGATAGGCGTCCACGTCCTTGGTCACGATGAGCCAACCCCACATCACCTGATGATGCCCGGGGAAGGTGCAGACGTACTCGTAATCCCCTTCCGTCGCCGGCGCCGTGAGTTTGAGCGTCTCGCGCTGGCCCGCGTCGAGGAGGCGTGTCGCACCCAGGATCTCATCACTGCGCGGGATGTAAGGGCGCCCCTGGGCGTCGAACGCATCGGGACGCATGGTGGCCGCCAGGGTACCCACCCGCTCCCGCGCCCCCGGCTTCACCACCACGAGGTTGTGCGGCATGAAATCGCCATTCTCGATGATGATCTCAAAGGGCTTGCCCGCTTCCACCACCAGCCGCGGGGTGTCGTAACGCATTTGCTCGCGCACCGTGCGAATGACATACACCGCGACTCGATACTCTTTCAGGGCGGCGCGGACCTGGCCGATTTCCGCCGCCGGCAGGAACCCGGCCAAATCCCCGGCGAACTGGACGGCATCCACATAATCAATCGCGGTGCGTTGTTCGGCGGGCACGGTCTTGGCCCAGGCGAGAAGCGCCTTCGCCGCATCACCCGCGGCCGGCTTCGGCCACGAGGCGCGGGGCAGCACGCGCAGTCCCTGGGCGGCCACCGTCACCTGATCTCCACGCTTCATCATGTCCACGAGATCCGAGAACACCGCCCCCGGGTCGCGGTTCATGCTCACGGCCGCGCGCACCGCCGCGCGGCGCAGGTTCCCCACCACGTCGCTGGAAACCGGCAGCCGCACTTTATCCGCCGGCGCCGGATTCCCCGCCTTGGCAAAGACCTCGCGGCGTCCGGCGTCGAGCACCGTCAGTTTGAACCCTGCGAGACGCTTGCCGAGGTCCCCCTCGGTGCGATTCCAGAGGGTCACCGACTCCACGGGCATCTCGGAACCCAGATCCACTTCCCACCACGGCTTCATCTCGTTCTCACGCGAATGGGTCTGACCCCCGCTCGAGAAACTGCCGTCGGTGCGCCCATCGATCGCCTTGGCGGCCTCGCCGCCGTTGGCCGTGCTGGACTGCGAGGCCTGGCCGGTCCGGGCCACGTTCTTGCCCCCGCTTTCCACTTCCACTTCCGCCAGGGTCAATGTGCCGCGGTCCGGCAACTCGATGCGCACAAATCGTCCTTTCGCCGCCGGATTGGCGCGCACGCCGGCTTCCACCGAAGCGGGCATGGAGGACAACAGCGGTTTCACGCGCTCGTAAGCCTTGGTCCGGAAATCGGGGTCCTGCAGCAGCGGGATGCCAGCCACTAGATCCGCCAGACTTCCCGGCGCCCGGCTGGCCTCGGTCCAGACCGCTTCGTAGGAATCGTCCGCCGCCGCCAGCGCCGCCCAGGCGGCCTGACGAACTTCCGCGGCGTCACCGGATGCCGCCAGGGTGGCGAGCCGCGCCCGCGAGGCGCGCAGGTCCTCCGGCAACTGCAGGGGCAGCAGGCGGGCGAGAGCCGCGCCCGCCGCCGGATCCGCCTTGCCCCGGGCGGCGAGGGTGTCCAGGACCAACGCGGTCCGGCTGGCCCCCTTCAGCTTCGCCCACTCCACCAGTGCCGCCGCGCGATCCGCGTCCACGACGCCCACGCGCGAGACGATGGCCTCGAGCACCCCCGCGGTGCGGGGCAGCTTCAGCAGCTCGGCCGTGTTCACGCTGCGGATCAGGTAGTCGAGTCCGGCCGGATTATAGGCCGCGACCGGTTGACCGTCGGCAACGGCCTTCCGCCAGCTGCGTTCCAGCTGCCGCAACGATTCCTTGAGCGTGTACTCGAGGTAG
Organism: Verrucomicrobiales bacterium; assembly: GCA_020845805.1. Classification (GTDB taxonomy): domain Bacteria; phylum Verrucomicrobiota; class Verrucomicrobiia; order Limisphaerales; family CAIMTB01; genus CAIMTB01. The sequence continues at coordinate 2,577 of JADLFD010000383.1, forward strand.
TAATCCATCGGGTACCGCAACACCTCCAACGCCATGTCCGCCGCCTCGGCGGTGGAAAAGAAGCTGGCGGCGCGCACCGCCTCGAGCCGGACGCGCGGATGTTCGTCGTGGGCCAGGGCGCGGAACCACGACAACGCCTCGGGAACGCGATCGCGCCAGTAACACAGGACCCGGCCGGCCGCGGCACGGGCCTGCGGTTCCGGCGAACGCAACAGGCGCTGCAGAAGCTCACGATTCACCACGTTATGCCACTGGTGCACCCACAACGCCTCCATGAGCTGATGCTCGTACCGGGGGTCATTCCGATCGAGCCCCGCCGCCCACGTCTTGACCGCCGCCAGCACCTCGCGCGTATCGCGCGTATCGAGTTCGATCTTGGCCAGCTCGCGCGTCTGGTTCTCGGGTTCCTTCAGCAGGTCCAGCAACGCGGGGATCGGCTGGCCATGGATCTTCGCCGGCTTCAGCAGCGGCCGTCCCTCGTACGTGATGCGATAAATGCGGCCGTGCCGGTGATCGCGGTTCGGGTCGCGCAGGTGATGCTGCATGTGCCCGATGATGCTCTGGTGCCAGTCACAGAAATAAATGGCTCCGTCCGGACCCACACTCACCGCGATGGGGCGGAAATTCGGATCCGTGGAACTGATCAGGTGCTCGAGCGTCTCGCCCTTGAGGCCGGATCCGTCCTCGCTGACCTTGACGCGGAAGATTCCCAGGAAACTGATGACGTTGAGGTTGAGGAAATTGCCCTGAAATTCCTCCGGGAAATGGCGGCTGGTGAGGATGCCGGTGGCCGGGCAGGGGCGCGACGGACGCGCCCAGAATTCCTTCATCCCGGGATGCTTGTGCGGGTAGTCGAGATAGCCGCTGAACGCGGGCCCGAAGTAATTCGCGTTGCCCGTGGCGTCGGTGACGAAGTCGTTGCCCCAGGCGTCGAACACGCGGCCGTGCGGATTGGCAAACCCATACGAGATGTACGTCTGGAACTTCCCCGTGCGGGGTTCGAAGCGATAGATCGCACCGTCGTTGTTGCGCACCGGCCCATAGGCCGTCTCCACCTGCGTGCGATGAAACACGCCGTCGCTCAGGTACATCGCCCCGCCGGGATCCAGACAGATGGCGTTGGCGGTATGATGGGAATCCGCGGAATCCATGCCCATCAGGAGGCGTTCCCGGGAGTCGGCGCGCCCGTCACCATCCGTGTCGCGGAGAAACCAGAAGTCCGGCGCCTGCATCACCAGCACACCGTCCTTGTAGAACTGAAAGCCGGTGGGGGCATTGAGGTCGTCGGCAAAGGTGGTGGACTTGTCCGCCTTCCCGTCGCCGTTGGTGTCCTCGTAGATCACGAGACTGTCCCCGGACTTGCTGGTGGGGGTGCGGCCCGGGTAGCTCGGCCAGACGGCGACCCACAGTCGGCCCTTGGTATCCCAGGCCATCTGCAGGGGATTCGCGAGTTCCGGAAACTCCTTTTCGGAGGCGAAGAAGTTCACCTTCATGCCCGAGTGCACCGTCATCTTGGCGATGGCGGCCTCGCCATCGAGATAGACGGGCGATTGGTCGGCGTTCTCACCGGGTTTGTTGGTCGTCACTTCCTCCACTGGCGGCAGGTTGGAATCATCCACCACCAGGTCACCCCCCCGGGCCACCGCCCAGACCCGCTTGTCCCGATTCGCCGTCAGGACGTCGCGCTGCCCCATCTCCTGCTGCATGACCTTGTAGTTCGACGTGTACGGCTCGGGTGCGTTGCGGTCGGAGATGAACCCTCCCTTGCCCGGCTGGTACGCCAGCGCCGAACGGCCACCGTAGACGTTGTAGCCGTCGATCGTCCGGTACCGTTGGTGCCACTGCCAGTTCTTGGCGTTGATCGCTTCGCGTAACTTGGCGAGATCCCCGGACGGCGCCGTCTCCGCAAAAACCCCGGTAAACATCGCCGGCGCGAGCAACCGGTCCCCTTCGTCCGTCAGATAGGTGCCATTGACGGTCAGCGCCCGCTGCTGCGCCGCCGCGGCATCGAACACCGCCTGGGAAGGCCCCACGAGATCCACGAACAACACCTTGTTCGCGCGCGCCACCTCCGCGATCGCCGACGCATACAACCGGATGTTCGCGTTGTTCACGGCCGGGTCCGGAAAATTGGGATCCGGATGCCGCTCATTGAGCACGGGCGAGAAGAGGACGACGCGGGGCGCGCCTTTGCCCGAGAAGTTCTTGGTGGCGGTTTCCGCCAGGTACTTCTGGAGATCGGCCTTGAAGGACTCGAGGCCCTCCGGACCCTTGAAGGATTCGTTGAACCCGAAGAAGGCGAAGATCACATCCGCCTTCACGCGCATGAGCCAATCGTCCGGCGTGCCGAAATTCTCCGAACGATGACGCGTGACCACCTCATCTCCGGCGGCGGCGAGATTTCGGATCACCAGGTCGTGCTCCGGATAGCGTGCGTGGATCAGCGTCTCGAACCAACCGGAGTGCTGCATGCGATCGGGCAGCGCATTGCCGACGATCGCGATGTGGTCGCCCTTCCGGAGTTCAAGTGGTCCCACCGCGGGTGGCTCCGCGCCGTGGGACCGAGACGTGACCAGGGCCAGAAGGGCGCAGGCCAGGACAACACCGTTCCGCACCAAGGCGGAACCCGGGACCGATCTCAGGACAGCTTTCACAATGGGCGATCAGGGCTTGGATAACCTGACCACCTTGCCGAGCCGGTCCGCAACCCGACAAGCCGAGACTGGGAAAGCAGCTCAGTTCGCGACGTATTCGCGCGGATCCGTGATCCGACCCGCCAGCGCACTGGCCGCGACCGTCGCCGGGCTGGCCAGAAACACCTGCGATTCCTTGTGCCCCATGCGGCCCGGGAAATTGCGGTTGGTGGCGCTGATGCACGTGAGGGGCGTGTTCATGCGGCCGAAGGTATCCACCGGGCCACCCAGGCATGCCGAACAGCCTGCATTCTCCGTCATCTGCACGCCCGCCTGCACCAGGATCTCCCAGATGGTCTGGTCTCCCCAGCGTGTCGTCTGCAGGTCGTGCACAATCTCGGGAGTCGCGGGAACGCCAAAGGTGTCGATGGCCACGCGCTTGCCGCGCAGCACCCGCGCGAATTCGACGAAATCACTGGTCTTCCCGCCCGTGCACGAGCCGAGATAGGCCCGATCCAGCTTCACGTGCCCCAACTCCTTCGCCGCCTTGCGCTGGCCCGGATCAGGATGGCAGGCCACCGTCGGCTCCAACCGGTCCAGATCGACTACCAGCTCATAGGCGAACTTCTGGTCGGCATCCGCTTCCACCGGCTCATAAGACTGCCGCGTCCCGTTCAGGCGGGTGCGCGCCTCCACAAACTCCGCAGTGCGCGAGTCGAAGGGAAAGATGCCGTTCTTGCCGCCCGCTTCGATGGCCATGTTGGCGATGGTCATGCGGTCGTCCATCGACAACCCGGCAATCCCCGATCCGTCGAATTGCATGGCGCGATAGGTGGCGCCATCGAACCCGATCTCGCCGATCACGTGCAGAATGATGTCCTTGGCCATCACGCCCGGCCGCATCCGGCCCTCGAGCCGGAAGCGCATCGTCTCCGGGACTTTCAGCAGCAGCTTGCCCGTGCCCATCACGAACCCGGCGTCGGTATTGCCGATGCCCGTGGCAAACTCATTGAACGCACCCGCCATGCAGGTGTGCGAATCGGTGCCGAACAACACCTCGCCCGGCCGGGTGTGCCCCTTCTGCGGCAACGCCGCATGGCACACGCCCGCGTACCGGCTGCCGTACTGGCGCTTGAGCAAACCCTGCGCGACATCGAACTTCCACTGGCCCTTCGGGTCGTCGATGACGTCGTAGAAGTAAGGCAGCCCCTG
>JADLFD010000384.1 GCA_020845805.1 Verrucomicrobiales bacterium
CCGGAAAGCAGGATCACCTCGGACGCCCCCTGGGCTGCACCCGCGGGATGGAGGTGCTCGAGCACTGGGGCCGCAGCCCATCCCGCGCGTGCCAGGCCAAGCACGCCGGCCAAGAGCACGACTGCGGGTCGCAGCCGGGACCAAGCCCAACCTGCATCGGGCGTGGTGGGGGAGTGGATAACCGGGCGCTCCATCCTCTCCCTCAGGAGAACAACTCCTTGATCAGCCGGCCCTCATTCACCAGCGGCACGGGACGCCCCGTGTTGGTATGCAGCACGCGTCGTGGATCCACCCCCATCTTTGTGTAGAGCGTCGCGGCAAAATCCTCGGGCCGGTACACGTTCTCGGAGGCGTAGTACCCCTTGGCGTCGGTGGCCCCCACCACATGACCGCGTGGGACCCCGGCACCCGCCATCAGCACCGACATCGCCCCCGGCCAATGATCGCGACCCGCGTCCTTGTTCACTTTGGGCGTCCGCCCAAACTCCCCCAGCACCAGCACCAGGGTCTTGTCCAACATCCCACGCTCGTCGAGATCCGCGATGAGCGCCGCCACTCCCTGGTCCAGGCGCTTCACCTGATCTCCGCGGTACGCGTCGAAGATTTTGGTGTGATGATCCCACCCACCGAAGTAGACGGTCACGAAACTCACCCCCACCTCCACCAACCGCCGCGCCATGAGAAGTCGTTGGGCGAAATCGTTCCGACCAAACGCCTCGCGCACCTTCTCCGGTTCGCGCTGGAGGTCGAACGCTTCCTGAGCAGGCTGGGACGCCACCAACGCCAACCCCTGCTCGTAATACTGGTCGAAGGTCACCGCCGGATCGTCCGCCAACCGGTCGGCGTATCGTTTCATGCCATCGAGCGACTTGCGCAACGCATCCCGGCCCGCGGCACGGCCCTCGGAAACCTCCGGTGGCAACACCACATCGCGCACCCGGAACGACGACGAGTTGGGCGAGCCGTCGATCACGAAGGGCGCATGCTTCCCGCCAAGAAAATTGGGTCCACCCGAGCGCGAGACCTCGGGCATGGACACGTACGCGGGCATGCCCTGCCGCACGCCACGGTCATAGGACACCATCGAACCGAAGGACGGGTGGAACGTCACAAACGCACCACACGCCACCGGCACCGGCGTCGGCATGCCGGTCATCATGTAGTGGTTGCCCCCGCCGTGGTTCGGGTCGCTGTGATGAATCGATCGCACGATGGTGAGCTTGTCCGCCACCCCCGCCAGCTTCGGCACGCACTCGCTGAACTGCATTCCCGGCACGCGCGTCGGGATGGCCTTGAACTCGCCGCGGATCTCCGCCGGCGCGTCCGGCTTGGGATCGAAGGACTCGTAGTGCGAGGGGCCCCCATCCAGCCAGATGAGGATGCAATTCACGTCCTTCGCCCCGCCAGCCGGGGCGGCCAGGGCGCGGCTGCGGGTGAGATCGCACAACCCCATCCCCAGCAATCCTCCCAGCCCGACCTGCAGGAAATCGCGCCGCGCCATCCCGGCACAGTTGGTTCGAAGCGTGGACATGGGTGGGATTTCAGTGATTGAAGACGAACTCCGGAGAATTCAGCAACGCCCAAAGGACATCCTCCGCCGCCGCTTGCCGCACGACGCCCTCCCGGAACATCGCCACCGCCGTGCCGCGCTCGACCTCGGTGGGCATCCGTCCCAATGCCGTCAGGTACAACTCCTCCACGATGGCCGCTGGCGCGCGATCGCTGTCCGCCAGTTGCTTCACACGCCCATCCGCGCTCGACAGCTTCTCTTGCAGCCGACGCGAGTTCATCAGGTGCAACGCCTGCACCACGCTCGTCCGGACGTCGCGTTCGCAAGGACAGTCGCTACTCGGGTTGGGACGTCCAAACGCATCCATGAAGTGCGATGTCATTTTGTAACTCCAGGTCTGCACCGCGCGCGTGCCCGGTGGGCACCCGTTGAAGTCATCCCCGATCCCGGTCACGTCGTTCACCGCGTCCAGCAGCACTTCGGCCGGCAACCGGCGCCGATACGCACGCGAAAACTGGCGGGTGTCTGCCACGTTGGAGTCGTTGGGCGTGGAACTCAGCTGGTACAGCCGCGAACTCGCGATGGTCCGGATCAGACGCTTCAGATCATATCCATTCCCGGAGAAGTCCCGGGCCAACGCCTCCAATAAAGGCGCGTGCACCACGGGATTCGAAACCCGGAAGTCATCGACGGGCTCCACGAAGCCGCGGCCAAAGAACACCGCCCACACCCGGTTCACCGCCGCGCGGGCAAAGAACGGATTCTCCGGGCGCGTCAGCCAGTCGGCGAACAACCGGCGCGGATCCTCGCGCTCCGCCCGGAGCTCGGGGCCGTCCGGCGGCTTCGGCGCCAACGCCACCCCGGTCACGGGATGCGCCAGCTTCGCCTCACCGGGGACGTGGTAGAAGGTCTCCGTCCCGGCCGAGATGGGCGGCGACAAGCCCGCCCCCTTCTGGCGCACCGACCCGAACACCGCCGCGAAGCGATAGAAGTCCTCCTGGCTCCACTTCTCATTCGGATGATGGTGGCACTTGGCACACTCGAGGCGGACGCCCAGGAACAACTGACTGAACAGGGTCGCCAGCTCCGGCGGCTCTCGGCGGTCGCGATACACCACCACCGGCCCGTCCCGATGGTTGCTTCCCTCCGCCAGGATCACCTCGCGCACGAACTGGTCGTATGGTTTGTTCGCCCGGAACGACTCCCGCAACCATTGGTCGAGGGTGAAGATGCTCTTCACGCCGACGCGATCGGGATTCGGACGCAGCAGATCGGCCCACTTGTTGGCCCAATAATCGGCGTACTCGGGCCGCGCCAACAGTCGGTCGATCCACTCGTGGCGCAATGCCCGCACTTCGGCGCCCAGCCTCAGACGTTCCAAGTGCGCTCGTATCTCCTCGGGCCGGGGCAGCACCCCCAGGATGTCGAGCGCACTGCGGCGCAGAAACGCCTCCTCGCTCACGTCCTCCGAAGGAGACAACCCCAGCTTGCGCAACTGCGCGAAAGCCAGTTCGTCGATGAAGTTGTTCCGGGCCAGGGCGTCATACCGTTCCGCCGGCGGCACGCGGTCCGCCGGGACCACCAGCCGCGCGGCGTCCACGAAGCCCATATATCGCGCCACCACCACCCCTTCCCCGCTCAGCTTCCCCAAGCGCACGCGGCCCTCCCCGTTCACCTCGGCAAACTCCTTCTCGCTCGACAGGAAATCCGACCACGCCGTCACGTCGCGCTGTGACCCGTCCGAGTACCGCGCCATGACCTTCAAGGTGCGTTCCTCGCCTCGCGCCAGGGTGGCCTCGGCCGGGTCCACCGTCACTCCCGTCAACTCCGCCTCGCCGGGACGCTGGTACGGCAGACCCGCACGCAACCACGCCAGCACGACGCGATAGGTCTCGGAGTCCGGTTCGATTCGCTGTCCCCCACCGTGCTCCACCGTGCCCGTGGCCTTCAGCAGCAGCAGGCTCTCCTCCGGGGCGGCGGCAAACACGCGACGGCCACGGCCTTCCTTCACGATCTCGCCGTGATCGGCCTTGGGGTCATAGCTGAACACCGACAGTTTGAAGCCGTTCTGCCCGTCCGCCTTGGCGTGGCAGGCCCCCGCACTGCACCCCGCCTTCGCGAGTCGCGGCAACACGTCCGCCACAAACGACGGAACCTCCCCCGTCCCCGCGGTCGCGGGAACCTCATCCGCCACCCGATCCAACTGCGCGATCACGCGGGCCTCGTGATCCACCCCACGGACGCGCCCATCCTCGCCCCCTGCGTACACCCGTCCGCCGTCGCTCGTGACCGAGACCGCGTGCAAGGCGTCCCCCCACGAGCCCAATCCTTTCTCGGTGGCGGTCGCCGAGCTCTGCTCTCCCGTGTGCCGTCGAAAGTCGGAGAAAGCCACCAGCGCGCCATCATCGGACCCAGTCACCAAACGCGATCCATTCGAGGCCCAGGCGGCGGCGGAGAATCCATGTTTCCTGCCCGAGATTGTCACCACTGCTTCCCGCGAACGCAGGTCCCAGAGCTTGAGCTGCTTGTCTGCTCCCACGGTTACCAGATCCCAGTGATTCGTCCCGAATGCCACTCCGGTCACCGCTCCGGCGTGGCCCTCCAACCGCGCGACCTCGCGCCGCGAAACCAGTTCCCACAAACGCACCAGGCGATCCGCCCCCGCCGTAGCCAGCAGGCCGCCGTCGGGGCTGATCGAAACGTCGTTCACGAGATCCGCATGAGCGCGCCACGCCGCCAGCAGGGCGCCGTCCTCCACGCCGAACACGCGCACCCAACCCGAATCGCCAGGCACCCCGTCCGCCACCACCAAGGCGCCCCCGTGCGGACTGAACCGCAGGGCAGTGATGCGGCCCACCAGGTTGGTGTCGTGTTGCCAGACCAACGTCCGCTTCCCGCCCTCCACCTGCCAAAGGCGCAACTCCCGGTATCCCGCCGCCGCCATCCAGCGGTTGTCCGCACTCCACGCCATCGCCCGCACTTCGTCCCGGAATCCCACGCCCTCGCCGATCTCCGGCAAGGTGTTGGTCGAGGTGTCGTGCCAGGAAAGCCGTCGACCGCGCCCCACCGCGAGCGTCGTGCCGTCGGGGGAGACCGCCAGCGCGCGCACGGGCGCGAATCCCGCGGGCAACGGACCCGGGTTGACCTCGCGCGGCGCGCGCAGCTTCGCCATCAGCGCGTCGTCCCACTTCGCACCGCCATCCACCCATTGCTTGAGCGACTCGATTTGCGCCGGATTCAGCTGTTTCTTCGGCGGCATGTGCGGATCCGCGTCCGCCGCGAGCACCGAGAGCAGGAGGCTGCGCTCGGGTTTCCCCGGAGCGATGGCCTTGCCCGTGTCGCCCCCCTTGAGAGCAGTCTCGCGCGAAGTAAGGTCGAGCCCACCCTTGGCTTTGTCCTCGTTATGACAGGATGCGCACTGCCGATGGATCACCGTCAACGCGTCGCGCGTGACCTGGGTTTTATCCGGACGGGTCGCGGCCATCGCGGGGACCGCTGCCAGAGAGCCGAAGAGCGCCAGCCAAACCGGCAGCCGCCACCCACTCCGCTGGGGCGCGCGCGCGTTCACGCGTGGTCGCTGGGGCTGCATCGCGCTCACGCTAACGGAACCTCTGACGACCACACAAGCCAACCGCTTGCCCGCGACCGCGGACCTCAGGTGCCCCCCTTGGCTGAGGTGACGCAGTCACCGCACTCCGGAGTCGCCCTCGCGCATCACCAACCCCACCGCCACCAGGATCAACACCGCTCCCGCCAACCTCCACGCCATCCCCCGATGCCCCACGTCATGCCGTTCCCGGTTCCGGAACCAGGACCCCGCCCCCCACACCCGCAAAACGCTCCAGATTCCGCGCGTCGCATACACCGTGTTCACCCCGGCGGCATTCTTCCAGAATCCTATGGTCCCGGTAATCAGGATCGCCTGCACCCCCGACAACGCCGCCGCGAACAGGGTCCATTTCCAGGCCGAACGCGACGCCCGCAACGCTCCCGGTCCCAGAAAGGGCAGGAGCAAACCCGAAAACGCTGCGAGCGCGACAAATTGCAGGGAGAGAAAACTCAGGACGCCAAATTCCGAAGCCCAGGTCTGGATCAGGACGTCCGTCACGGCAAACGCACCCGCACACCCCAGCGCGAGCAGGATGGTCCGACCCCAACGCGTACCCTGCCGCAGGTCCGACATCCCCATCACCAATACGCCCGCGGTGGTCAAACCGGCCGCCCACCATTGCGCCACGGTCGGCGATCGACCCACCACCGCCCACAAGATCAGGGCGATGAACACCACCTTCGACCCCAGCAAGGGCGTAGCCACCGAGACATCCCCCCATCTCAGCGAGAGCACGTTCAGCAGGTGCCCCGTCACGAAGGCCAGGCCGGTCAGCACCGGGTAGTACCACAAGTGCCACGGCACCGGCTTTGGCTCCAACGCCAGCAAGGGCAGGAACAGCAACGCCAGAAATACGTTGTTCACCACCACCGCGTGCGCCACCCCCGCCCCCTCCGCGAAGGCACGCTTGAACACCACCGAGCCCAGCGCGAACGCCATCGCCGCCAACAAAGGTAGAACGAGATACATGCCGCAGACCCGAGCCACCCTGACGCCTCCCCTCCGCCGCGCTCAATCTCAACTCTGCCACTTTCCGAGGATTGCCCCCGCCCCCGTGCTCCCGGCTTAATCGCCACCCTCGATCCAAACGCCCCATGCGTGCTTTCCTTCTCTCGCACCCTGGCCTCCTCGTCAGCCTGCTGCTCGTCGTCGGCGGCACCCTGGTGTGCGGTCTCCTGGGCTTCTTCATGAAGCGCTCCGGCGCGTCGCTGCGTCCCATCCTCTGGTTCGCCAGCCTGTTCGGGCTCATCGTCCTTCCCCAGTTCGCCTTCCACCTCACCCGGGCGATCTCAGGAAGCCAGTCCGATGCGCCCCGCGCGGCGGCCCTCAAGGCACTCGAACAATCCCCGACCCCTTCCCCCTCCCCCACTTCTCAAACCACTGTCTCAGCCACCCCCCAGCCCCCCCGGCCGCGCGCCGAGGCGGCCAAGGAACTCTTCGGACCCGACGTCGATCCCGCTCTCATCCTCGATGCACGAGCCATGTTCGGGGACGCCCTGGCCCAGGCCGAATCCGCCCACTTCGCAGCATTCCCCAGCGGCGAGAGCGTGCTCATCGCCAAGTTTCCCGGCCCCACCGAAGCCGAACAGGCCTGGGTGAACTATCTCCGGTTCTCCGGGCTGTCCGGACTGCCCGGAAAAGGCGACTCGCATCGCGGCTTCGCGGTGACCCGACCCGTCGGGGATCGCCTCTACGCGGTTCCCTTGCATTCGGTGCTCTGGGTGGGATCCGGACCCGACGACGCGAGCCTTCGTCGTCGCTTGGCCGCCGGCGGGTTTCAACCGCCGGACCGCGCACCCCTCGAAGGCGTCGACCCGGCGCCGGAGCCCACGACGACCCACGACGCCGCCGCCGGCCCGCGCTCCGACTGGTCCCCGCTCACCAGGCTCGGCCTCGGCGTCGCCCTCGCCGCGTACATGCTCTTCGTGGTCGCATTCTTTCTTAAAGGCGCGTCCTGGGCCGGGACCACACCGGCCGCCCCCCACCTCACCCCCGTCCCCCGCGCTGAACTCGAGTCTCGGCTCCAAGCCATCAACCAGCAGGAGGTGCCTTACCACGTCGAAGCGCTGCCCGAATCGGGCGAGTGGTCTGTCACCTGGCGGTATGCCGACGCCCGTTGGGTGGACTTCGCCCGCGTTCACGGCCAGCGCGGGTCGCATCGGCTCGTGCTGCGTTTCGATGAAGCCGCTCACCGCGTCCGCGTCACGGAATACGCCGCCGCCTACGACTGGTCCGCGGGAGCCCAGGGCGCGCGCATCGAGTGGAAGTACCTGACTGGAATCACCTTCTTCCACGTTGAACACCGCCAGGTTCTCGGATTGCAACTCGACGGGCAGGACGGATCCCGGCCCAAGATCAGCGCCGGATACCGTTTCAACCTTCCATCGCTGAAGGCGCCCTTGATCGAAGTGGTGACCCGCGCCGGATGGGAATGGCGGCCAGTGGCCTGGAACGCGCCCACCTGGTTGCGATGGCTCACGGAGTAGCTCGTCACCACACCAACCCCGCGACCGCGCCGCCGGCCGCGTGGATGCCGTCAGCGTTCGCGAAACACCTTGGGGGCGTCCGGCAGCTGGGCCAGATCCAGCTCCAACGTCACCGACCCATCCCCGACCTCTGCTCCCACAGTGAACGCACCCCAGGCGCTGCCCTGCCATTCCGCGGTGTCGCCGCGGAACGACGCCTCCACCGCCTGTGGTTTGAAGGTGTCGTGCAAATGGAATATCACTTTGGTCGCGCCGGAGTCCCCGGCCGGCCGCTGCACCCGCACCACCACGTCGAACCATTCCGAGGAGATCGCCGTGACCTGACCCGACAGCACATAGCCGGCCCTCGTTGGCGATCCGCCCCACCGCCCCTTCTGCGGATCCTCGGGATCCACCGCCACAGCGAGCTTGCGCTCAGTCAGCTGCGCCAGACCTCGCACCAGCTTGGCGAGGTCATTTTCCCAGTTCTTCTCGGATATCTGCGTGCCGCGGATATGCCGGACCTCGGGCGGCAACGGACCAACCGGTCCACTCGGTGTCTCGCTCACCAGGAGCAACGGAATGGTCCGCTTCTTCAAGCGCATCGCCGTGGTCATCTCGCTCAGGCACAACTTCGACCGCTGCCACTCCTTCCCGATCAGGAACAAAACCACCTCGGCCTCGCGAAGCTCCCGCGCCAGGGCCTCCGACCAGTCCTCACCAAAAGCCACTTTCTCATCCCAGAAGACCCGCGCCCCCGGGACGCCCGCTTCGATGCCCGCCACCAACGCCGCCACCCGCTCGCGCGGCAGATCCCGCTGGCTATAGCTCAGGAACATACGCACCACCCCGCTCCCGGTCGCGCGCGGCACTGATTCGGTCTCCTTCCTGGCCGCGGTGCGATAGCGCTCCACCAAATTCCGCCGTTCCTCCTCGCTGAAGTACGGACCCGACCGCGGCATCACGCCCGTCACGCGGCGGGTGAGGCCTTCCATCGCGGATAGCAGGGTTGCGGTGGTTCCCGGACGATCCGCCACCGTCGCCAGCACTTCCTCATACGCGTAGTAGGGAAAGTACAGCACCTCGCTCTGTCCCCAGTACTCGCGCCGCTCCTCGCGGCTCAGATGCCGCACCAAGCCGCTGAAGCGATCTCGGGCCAAGGTGCGCGCCGCCTCCAGCCGATCCTTCTCCGCCAGTTCCACGCGCATCGCCACCGGCCACACGCGCAGGCTGTACTCACCCGAAGGCTTGCGGCGCATTCCGCTCGCCGATTCCGCGGTCGCCGCCGCGCCCAGCATGCTCTGGCGATTCAGCGTGTAGCACACCACCAGGTCATCCGGCATCTGCACCGTGCAGATCCCGGCCGTGTCGCTCAACCCCGTCCGGCTGTCGATCAGGATGAAGTCATACGTCTGCCGCAACTGCGCCTTCACCGCTTCCAGAAAAATCCCGCCCCCAAAGCGCTCATAAAACTCATCCCACCGAATCCCCGCCACCCGCATCGCATACGACGGACCCTGCCGCCCCGCCGACACCAGATGCAGACAACCGCTCGGCGCGGGTTTCCCCCCCTCGGCCTCGTTCCCCAGGCCTGGCTTGTCCGCGGATCGCGGCGGAAACGGATGGTTCACCGGCACCGCCACACGGAGCAGACTGGCGTACTCCTCGAACCAGGCCGCGTTGCCCTCGGTCTGTTTCAGATTCTCCCGCCGTGCCCCATCCTGAAACTGGTCGAAAAAGTCGATCAACCCCGGGGTCTCCACCATCTCGGGATCGTCCAGAAACGGCGCAAAATACCGGTGCAACCCGGGCGCCTCGAGGTCCCAGTCGATGGCCAGCACACGATGCCCGGCCTGCGCCAGGATCCAGGCCACGTTGGCCAGGGACATGGACCGACCCGTCCCGCCTTTGTAGGAGTAAAAGGTGAAGATGCGCCCCGGCGCGCGCTCGGGGATCGGTCTCGGCGAACCTTCCATCGGGGAGGACAGCTGACTCATCGCGATCCCCCCTCGCCCGGCCCGGCCAGCACGGATCGCGTGGTCACGGGGATTCCTTCTTCCGTCGCCTTCGCTTCAATCGCGGCGCTGGCCGCCGGTTTCGGCTCGTCCTGCGCCCGCACCTGCTGCAACACCCGCGTCACGAGACCGTCCAGGGTCATGACCAACTCAGTCGGCAGCGCCACTCGCGCCCGGCCCTCCGCCGCCGCCAAGGCGAAGGCACCCGCGGGAAACCGGGCCACCCAGGCGTCCAAGCTCAGGGGGTTCTGCCCCGTTGCCGGTCCGGTATCGAGCACCACGATGACCAGGTGCGGAATCGATGCCTTGTTCAGCGCCGCCAACCGCAAGTCCGCCGCCGCCGCTTCGCTCGCCGCCACGAGGATCACCAACTGCTTTTCCGCCGCGGCCTGGGCTGCGCGCGGACCGCACGACGCATCGAGTGGCAGCAGGCGCGCGGTCACGTTCGACAGCCCCGCCCGCTTGAAGACCAGCGTGCCCACGTCGTCGATCGCCCCCGGCGGCACCCAGTTGCTCCCCTGCTTGGCCACCACCGACAGCCAGAAATCGTAGGGCTTCGGATCGATCGCCAACACGTTGGGCACCTCCTCGAACGCCACGATCGGCGGCGCGTCCGGCAACGGAGCCGGATGCAGGACCGCGTCGCGAATCGCGTCGGACAGTGATTCCAGCACCGACTCCGCGATCTGCGGAAACAAACTCACCAGCTTCCGCAACCCGCCGGCCAGATACTCCTTGGGAAGCGTGGCGTCCCGGTACTGGTAGTAGCGCAGTGGCAAGGGCCACTCCCAACCCACCGCCGATTCCCAGACCAGCAGGAAGATGAACCGTCCGTCGCCGGCGACGCCGCCCGCCACGGCGTTCCACGCCGACCGCCGCTGATCGAACACGGTGAACTCGCGCCCGCACCAGATGCTTTGGAGATAGCGCAGTGACACGAAGCATACGGCCACGCGCGACGTACGCACCGCCTCCGCCAGAACCGGCTGCCATGGATCGCCGTTCTTCAGGGTCTCCGTGTCAAAGAAGCACAGGCTCTCCTCCGCCCATCCGGTCTTGTTGCCCACCAACTCGCGCAGGCGTCCCAGGCAGTGCCGGAACTCCTTCTGCCCGTCGGCATAGGCGTAACTCGTGAAGAAGGCATGCATGACGATCTAGGGCTTTCCGCCCTCGAAAACAGGATCGTTGTCCGGCAGAAGATTCGTGGCCAGCACCTGGAACCACTGATCCACCGAAGGTTGCCACAGCTCGTCCTCATCCCGCGCCCGCGTCGCACCCGCCGTCTCCGGCAGGCCCTTGCACAATTCCTCCCGGAAGAGCGCGTTCATCGCGGTCTCGCCCAGGGCACGATACGCCTCGAATTGCGCCTCGTCGTACAACTGATCCCCGGTCGACTGATGCGGAAAGTCCGGGATCCGGCGTCGGTAGTCCCCGACATACCCCGGCTCCGCGCCGGTCACGGCGAGCTTGAGATAGATGAACCACCCCAGTTCCTCAGGGGTCACTCGTCCTTCCTCCTCGATCCGGGGATAGCGGATCTTGCCCAGCACCGCGTGCGACCGCGAGAGGCCCAGTTCGTTCTTACGGAGGTCCGCGAGATCAAACTCGAGACCCACTCCGAGATCGATCGAGGCATATCGTTGGACCGCGAAAAGGTCTACACACTCCAACCCCGCTTCCTGGCCGGCATCCAGGCAGATCACGAAGCGGCAGCGCCGCCGCAGCATCTCGTACATCCCGAGGTTCTCGATGTGCCCGCCGTCGGAAACGTTGATCAGCTCCGCATTCTCGTTCAACCGCCCCGCCATCTCGCGCAGCAGGTACGTCGCACCGGGGCGCACGGCCTTCTTCGCCAGCGGATGCGGCAGCCAGTACCCGAGCCGCACGTTGAACAATGCCAGGAGGAACCGATACCGGCGCATCGACTTGATCCCCATGTTGGCCGAGGCCGCCGCTCCCGAGATGGCCATCGCCGTGCCCAGGTCCAAATGCGGATCCAACGCCTGCAACCGGCTCGTCGCGACGTAGCCCGTCACCGGACTCCCACAGAAATGCTTGCTGAAAAGAAAGAAGTCACCGTCCCGACCACGCAGATCGCGGTCGTCGCTGGCGGGCAAATTCACCGTGGCCTGGATCAGGTGATACGGCGTCGCCAGGGTGGTGCCCACTCCCGACAACGGGGCGTGCTGCAGCGTCCCGAGCACATGCGCCTCGCGAAGCATGCCGTGGGCTGCCGATCCATCCGCCGGACGGTTCCCCCGCCACCACCCGCGCCACCATCGACGCAGCCACCCGGCCTGATCCATGCCTCGCATGGCGAGATAACATTCGCAGAGCCGCGCGCGGTAGTAACGGTGCAGCGACAGACTGTTCACATTGACCAGGCCCCAGCCCCAGACGAGCAGCGCCAAAGCCGCGCCCGCGACGATCAGGATCATCGACGACGCCACGTCACCACGGGTGAGGCGCTCGGTCACCCACAACCCGGTCAGGCAGTAGAAGAGCGGTCCACTGACCAGAAACAGGACCGGCACCGCGCGTTGAAACAGCGCCTTCCACCAGGTGTGCTCGCCCCCGCCCATCTTCGCCCCCAGGGGACCCAGCACCAGGGGAAGCAAACCGCTCGCCGCCACGACCCACGACCCGCCATTCGCGAGCGATCGGTCCGCCGCCCATTCCATCAGCCAGCGCCATCCCTGGATCACCGTGGGCACCGCCCAAAGGACGGCCGCTCCGATCACCGACAGCCCGCCGACCAAGGTCGCCCCTTCCCACAGTCCGCGTGTCCGCGCCTCGGCAGTAAACGGCTTCGCGCCATGTGTCCAGGCCCCGACCTTCGGCAGGAAAAACCAGAAGAACGCAAAGATCGCCCCCGCTCCGGCCAGCAGCAGGCCGGAGGAGGACCATGGCTGACCCCAACCCGAACCCGCCGTACCCCACCCGTGCTTCCAGAATCCCACCCGATCCAATCCCGCCACCACCACCGCCGCCAACAACGGCAACGGCAGCACCATCAGAAGATTCAACGCCACCCCGCCCGCGAGCAGGCCGAACATCATCAGCCTGCCCCAGAGCCCGCCGTTCAACAGGTACTTGCTGTTGTTGCGCAGATGCCGGATGGCCGACGCCTCGCGCCCCGCCTTCGGTTCGAGCGCATCCCGCCAGCGCTCCCGCACCTCCTCCACCGTCGGCGCCGGCACCACCACCTTCGGATCCGACGCCTTGGCCACGGACTCCCGATGCGTGCCCAAAAAACAAGTGATGAAGCTCCCCAGATAACCGCCGCCTGACACCGTCGAAAGATAGTCCACCTGCCGCATCAAACCCCGACGCGCCAACACCTGTACCGCGCCCAGGCAAAACGTGGCCGAGCGTATCCCGCCGCCCGACAGACAGAGCGCGGTCGCATCCATCAACCGCTCCGGTCGACCCGCCTCGGCCACACCATCCCCGGTCCGCAACGTCCCCAGCAACCGGCGGCGCGCGAGAATCTCCGCATGCTCGACGCTGTCGATCTGGGCACGCGTCACGGCCCCTGGGCACTTCGGATTCTCACCCTTGACCAGCACCTGCGGACCTATCCAGGCGGAGACGGGCGGGCCGAGCTTCGCCACGCGCCCGTACGACTGCTGCGCTCGCGTGAGCAACTCCGGCAGACCCGGCGGATACGCCTCCTTTCGACTGAGACTGTGCAATGCGGATTGAACCGGGCCGACCGTATCCTGCAGTTGTTGGAACTCCCGCCGGAATCGACGCCGCCGCTGTTCATCCACGAACAACTCCTCCACCATCCACCGATGCCATCGCGCCGTGTACGGGCGCACGATGTCGTTCAACGCCAGAAGTGCGATCTGTTCGAAAGCGCGGGCTTCGGGATGCTGGGTGAGGAGTTCCCGAGTCGTCTCGAAGAGGCTGTGCACGCTACGCGCCGCCGATTCCTCGTCCCCCGACCGATAATGCAGGCTCTGGGTGAAGACGCGGGTGGACAATTCCACCCACAGCTTTCTCGAGGGCACGACGTCCGCTTCCGTGCCGTGCAACCACGCCACGGCTTTCGGGGGAGGAGAGGAGTTCGACATGTCCGTAGGGGGCAGGAGACGGATTCTGGACTCGGGTTTGCCCGCGCAGCGTGGGCGTGCCGCCCTCGAAAATCAACGCCCCGTCGCCGCCATCGTGAGACGACGCTCACTCGCTCCACCGCCCCCGCTCACCCCCTTCGCCAAGGCCATTCGGCGCGGACTTACGTCCGCGACTACCCCCTCGTTTCGTTCCGTAGCCGCCGTCGTGAGACGGCGCCATCTCGCCCGCTCCCGCTCACCCCGTTCGCCAACCCCATTCAGCGCGGACTTACGTCCGCGACTACCCCCTCGTTCCGTCCCGTAGCCGCCGTCGTGAGACGGCGCTCGCTCCACCG
>JADLFD010000385.1 GCA_020845805.1 Verrucomicrobiales bacterium
GTATCAAGACTGGTTTTCAGCCACCGGATGACGCGGCCGGGCACGGGGAGGTTGTAGCGGGTTGGCGGGCGCGGGTCACGCCGATGCTGAAACCGGGGAGGTCGGGGCCAGGCGCCGACGTTGCCCGAACCGGATGACGCCCAAGACAACCAGGGCGAGGGCGGCGAGGTGATAGCCGGTGAACGGCCCGAAGAGGCGCAGGGTGTCGCGTTGGAATTCGGTCACGAAACGGAAGAGTCCGTAGGCAATGAGATAGGCGTGAAAGCGCTGACCGGGGAGGCGTCCGGTGGCTTGGAGGACGAGGGCGGCAGCGAGGGCGAGCGCATGGAACGCGATCTCGGCGGGGACCGCGGGCCAGCGAGGGACGCCGGCGGAATCGGTGCGGGCGTACCAGGCGGGAGGGCAGGGACGGCCAAGGCAGCATCCATGCGTGAGGCAGCCGATACGGCCGAGAATCAAGGCGAGGGGAACCATGACCGCGAAGCGGTCCCCCGTGGGTCGGGTGTAGCGCAGTGCCTTCTTGGTGAGTTCCACCCCGGCGTAGCCGAAGAGGAGACCTCCCAGGATGGTTTTTCCCGTGGCCCAGCGCAGGGTGAGGTCGGGGCGGCCCAGATCGTTCCAGCCCTCGGCGAGCAGGTAGACCAGTTTCGCGCCGAGGAACGCGCCCAGCAGGCCGCCGATGAAGATCAGCGGCAGATGCGGATCGCGACGTCCCGCCCGGAACCAGAGCCAGCCGCTCAGCGCCAGGGCGGCGAGCATCCAGCCGGCGTAGGAAGTGCCGTGCGTCATGCGGGCGGGTGAGTATCGGGAAAGCCCGAATAGTAGCGGCAGAAGGAATCGAGTTTGCCGTCTGGGCGGATCACATGGGTGCAGCAGCGGTCGATGCGGTCCTGATCCCAGGTCCAGGCGTCCATGAACGGCTTGATGACCATGCGGAAGGTGTGGGAGGCATCGAGCTCGAAGCGGTGCAGGAGTTGGCCGAGAGGTTCGGATTCGCAGCCGCAGCGGGAGAGGTCCTCGGGGCGGAACTGCAGGCGATCGCGCAGGAAGCCCTGGATGTGGGCGAAGTCGACGAATTCCGAGACGGGACGGATCTGGCCTTCGAGTTTGAGGAGGTACCCGATGATGGCGCAGTTCGGATCGCCGCAGGGGAGCGGGGTGAAGTCGGCGGTGCTGAGTTGGCCGTCCGATTGTTCGACGGCCGCGAGGAGGATGTCCGCAGAGTTCAGGCGGTCGGAGGTGGCCGGGGTCGGTGGTGTGGACGGTGTGATGGCGGAGAGGGGGGCAGGGCGGGGGGAGCGTCCGCTGCGGAACTCGGGTTGGAACGTGACACCGCGGACGTGAGGCCAGCGGAGTCCGAAGGCAATGGTCTCCCACACATGGGGCAGATTGGCGTGGGTCACGGTCATGGCGAGGGTGACCGGGAGGCCGATGGCGGCCGTGCGTTCGAGGGTGCGGAGGCGGAGTTCACGGAGGTCGGTGCCGCGGAGGTCGATCTGGGCGGCGGCCTGAGGGCCGTCGAACTGGAGATAGAGCTGGAGTCGGCCGGGACGAAGGCTGGTGCGGAGACGTTCCAGGAAGGCGTCGTCGCGGGCGAGGAGCACGCCGTTGGTGTTGAGGAGGACGTGATCGATCTTCGGATGGGCGAGGGTCCAGTCGAGGAGTTCGAAGAACTGCGGGTGGAGCGTGGGTTCGCCGCCGGAGAGTTGGAGGATCTCGATGCCGCCTTTGCGTTCGAGGATGCCGGTGATGCGCGCCTGGAGTTCCGCGAGTGGCGGGGCTTGGAGACGCGCGCCGGTGCCGACGGGGGAATTCGCGTAGCAGGTGGGGCAGGCGAGATTGCAGGAGTCGACGACTTCGATGAGCGCGAGGCAGGTGGCGAGGGATTCGAAGGGGGCCTGGCCGCGTCCGGCGGCATTGCGACCCAGGGTGCCGGAGGGCGCGTCGTCGCTGGCGCGGCAGGCGCCGCCATCGCAGCCGCAGGAGGCGTTGGCGGGATCACCTTTGGAGAGCCAGTAGAAGCGCGCGTCGGTGGCGAGGGTGGCGACGGCAAGGCCGTGATCGGGACAGGTGCGACGCAGGACCACCCGGCCCGGGTCGGAACCGATGCGGACGACCTCGGCGGGGCAGGCGCGGAGGCAGGTGGGGCATCGGCTGGTGGTCAGTTTCAGGACGCGCTCATCGTGGAGCTTGGGAAGGGACGGAGAGAGCATAGGGCGCCTTAGCGAAAGAGGTCGTTTCCGCCCACAACGCCGGCGAGGCAGCCGCCGAAGCAGATGATGACCGCGACCACGGTGCAGGCCAGCGCGAGTCCCGCGGCGATCCAGGGAAAGCGAGTGGAGTGCGCTGCCAGTCGGCGGGCGAGGAGGACTCCCGAGGTGATGCCGCCCACGAGGCTGCCGACGATCCAGAAGAACATCATCAACGGGATCGTGACGTTGTCATCCGATCCGGTGCTGGCGAGGCCCACCAGGAAGCAAAGGACGGCGGGTCCGAGCAGGAACGCTAGGATGCGCGCGGCACTGGGTGGGCGCGGGGGTTCAGGAGTGCTCACGTCGGCATGGAACCGTGGCGGGAGCGGCGGTGACCAATTGATTTTTCTGGCGGCTCGATGGCGGGCCGCGGGGGGGTGGGGTCAGCGGGTGGCCATGAGGGCTTCGCTGGCGAGGCGCCGGGTGATGAATTGGCGCAGCGTGGGAATCTGCGTCTTGGCCAGTATTTCCAGGCCGCCCTGGGGATCCGCGCCCACGACGGGTTCGAGGGCGAACCAGTACATCAGGGGAAGGTTGGGATCCTTGGCGTCGTCGGCGCGCGCGAGGAGCGGTTCGAGGATGGGGCGACGTTGGGGGACCGGGGTGCGTTGCAGCGCGGAGGCCAAGTACAAGCGGACCAACGGCGAGGCATCCTGCCGGGCGAGGCGTTCCAGGGCGGCGAGTGTGGCGTCGCTGGGCTGCCGTGATTCGCAGAGGAGCTGGATGGACCACGCACGCATGAATTCATCGCGGTCGGCGAGCAGGGCGAGGGCCTGGGTCTCCGGCAGTTGGCCGGTGACATGCAGCGCCCAGATCGCGCGCAGGCGGCTGGGGGTGTCGGTACGTTCGCGCAAGGCGGTGCGCAAGGGTTCGAGGGCGGAGGCCGGGGGTGGGGTGATGCCCGCGCCCGGGTGATAGCGTTCCATGAGCAGGCGGCGCGCGTGCCGCACCTGCCAGTCATTGCGATGGAACTGCAGCTTCACGAGTTCCTCGACGGGCAGGGCGCGGAGGTTGGGGTGGGTGACGGGTTGGTTGTGGTAAACGATCTTGTAGATGCGGCCATTGCTGCGGTCGTGGCCGTCCTCACGGTTGTGGTGGCACTGATTCTTGTCGTACCAGTCGATGATGAAGACCGAACCGTCCTGATCGTAGAGCTGGTTGAGGGACTGGCTCCAGGTGTCGTTGAAGTTGAGGAAATCGGGGGCGTGTTTGCCGACGTAGCCCGAGCCCTGACGGACGGGGATGTCGACGTTCAGCCGTTGGCCGTGGATGTTGCCGATGAAGAGGCGGTCGCGGTATTCGGAGGGCCAGCTGTCGCCGAGATAGATCATCGCACCGGCGTGAGCGTGGCCACCTCCGACCGCGTCGCTGCGTGCATTGGCGGCGTGCGGGCCCTTGGATCCCGCCCAGTGGACATGATCGCCGTGGGTGCGAATGTGGTCGTAGATGAACGGGTTGACGTGGCGCGGGGCTCCGGCGGGCAGGTGCTTTTGGCAGCGTTCCATCTCCTCGAGGGTGATGGCGAAGTGCTGGCCGCCCTGACGCTCATAGCGTGCGCCCTGGATCATGTGCCAGAAGTGCGGGATCACGCAGGCTTCGATGAAGAACTGCCCGCGGTCGTTGTAGTCGACACCCCACGGGTTGCTGGTGCCCTCCGAGAAGATCTCGTACTCGTGCCGGATCGGGTGGTAGCGCCAGAGCGCGCAGTCGGTGCGCTGGCGCTGCTCGCGCGGGGTGCCGGGCTTGCCCACGTGCGACGGGCAGAACACGCCGTGGCAGCCATACAGCCAGCCATCGGGTCCCCAGGTAAACGTGTTCAGCGTCTCGTGCGTGTCGGCGGTGTAATCCCAGCCATCGAGCAGGATGCGCGGATTGCCGGCGGGTTGGGGTGAGTCCCCGTCGGCGATGGGCACGAAGAGGAGATAGGGGGCGGCGCCGATCCAGAGTCCGCCGAAGCCCACTTCGAGCCCGCTGACGAGGTTGACGTTCTCGAGGAAGACGGTGCGTTTGTCGAAGCGGTGATCGCCGTCGGTGTCCTCGAACACGAGGATACGATCGAGGCCACCGTAGATGTCCTTGAGTTGGGCGGGCGTCGGTTGGGAGAGGTCGTCGCCGGCGGGGCGCTCTTCCTTTGGCGGGTGCCCTTTGCGCTTGGGATAGCTGAGACCCTCGGCGACCCAGATACGTCCGCGAGGGTCGAGGCAGAAGGCGATGGGTTGACGCACTTCGGGTTCCGCGGCGAAGGCGTGCGCGCGGAAGCCGTCGGGAAGGGTGATGGCTTTGACCGCTTCCTCGGCGGTAAGACCGGCGAAGCGAACGACATCGGCAGGGGGTTCATTGGCGGCGGCCTCCTGTTCCTTCTTGAGGTCGCGCGCATTGGCGAAGGTCGGACGTTCGCCATGGAACTTGAAGTCGTCGAAATTGAGATGCCCCCAGTGGCCCGACTGGCGGTCGACGAGGCGGATGAAGATCGGTTTGCCGACGTGGGCCTGGAGGTCGGCGATCACGGGGCGCAGGGTTTCCGACTCGAGACCAGAGGTTTTGAGGATGACGTTTCCGGTATCGGCGCGGACGAGTTCCACGCGGGTGTTCTCGTGCGGGCCGCCCCCGACGAGGAAGCTCGCCCAGGGGTGCGTGACGTTGAAGGGCGCGGAGGTGAGGGTGCCTTGAGGGTCGTCCCCGACCTTTTCGTAGCCACCAATCCAATACTCTCCCTGATGGCCGCTGGTCATGTCCTCGCGGCGGGCGTGGACCGCGTCGCCGCGGACGGGTTGGGTGAGAAACGCGGTGCCTTCGGCTTTCCAGTCGAGCAGCGTGCCCGATTCAAAGTCGAGGTTGAGCGGGCGTCCGGAGGCTTCCACCGGGCGGACGGCGTTGGCGGCGTGTCCGGCGTGCGATCCCAGGGCAGCGAGCGCGGCGGCCAGCAGGAGGGCGGGGACGGAGGGACGGCGCATGGGCATGGGCTCAGTTTGCGGAGGAGGTAGAAGTGACGGAAGGCGGAAGTCAGCCTGGGGAACTAAGGCAATTCCCGGACAGTCAGGGTGTGCGTGACGGGAACGCGCGCCTGGGCGATGGCTTCGACGAGCGGGGCACGGGCAGCTTCGGTGCGCTGGACCGTGGTTTCCATGTCGGCTTTGCCGGCGGCGCCGTGGAACTCGCCTTTGATCTGCTGGGTCTCGAAGGCTTGTTTGGCCGCGACGGCTTCGTCCACGCGACGGAAGGCGTCGGAGAAGGGGTTGGTGGGGAACTCAGCGGGGAGGAGAATCCCTTTCTCCAGTTCGGCGGAGTTGAAGGTTCGGGAGGCATTACCCCAAGCGACTTCGCAACGGGACGAGGAGAGGCCGTGCACTACCAGTTTAAGGCGGTTGAAACGCTGGTGGAAGGGGACCCATTGGGTACCGGAGGCGATGGTGCGATACTCGGCCGGGTTACCTTCCCCGACGCAGAACGGGTAGCGCTCGCTGCGGAAGGTCGCGGTGCCCACTCCGGCGGAAACCACGGCATGCCCGGCTGTGGCCCGTGCCGTGCCACGGCGCACATTGAGTTCGAGTGTGCCGAGATTGCCGTCCACGCCGAGGCCTTCGAGGAAGGCGTGGGCCCTGATCACCTGTCCGGGCCAATCGGGGTGGACCCCGTCTTTTCCGGGGATGGCATAGTTGGTGCCGTACCGTTGCCGCGCGAGTTGGTCGGCATTCCACATGGGGGTGAAGATGTCGGCGAAACCCGTCCGCCGGTTGCGGGCGACGCCGAGGGCGAGATTTCGGATTTCGGCGAGATTGGCGTTGAGGGCGTCGACCGTGGGACCTGCGTCTTTCACCCAGTGCGGAACGCGTCCCACGGATCCCGGGGATCCGACGACGACCCGGACTCCCTGGCTTTGGAACGTTCGGACCACGGCATCGAGGTGGATGCGGTAGAGTTCACCGATCCAGGGTTCGAAGGGACGGTACCGATGGTCGTTCATGCCGTAGCAGGTCGTGGCCACCGTGGGATGGAAGCGGAGTACGTCATTCTCCATGCGCTCGAAGAAGCCATCGGCGCGTTCCCCGCTCCAACCAAACTGGCGGACTTCGATGCCCAGCTTCGGTTGGCAGGCCGCGAGGTAGGTTTCCAGGATGCGCGAATACATCCGTTGTTCGGTGATCGAGTCGCCGCAGATGGCGAGTCGGTCGCCGGGTCTGAGACTGGCGGGCCGGGGTGGCTTGGCAGGATCGAGGCGCGGGGGAGTTTGTCCGTGGACTCGGGGGAGGGTGTGGAGCAGGACGAGGGCGACGGCGGCGATCGCAGGCCAAGATCGGGACCGACGAGTCGGCAGGGACGAGATTCGGACCATAGGGATGCCGTGAGGGTCCTGAGAGGAAGGCTGACGGTCAAGGAGTTGGTCGAACTCCGACACGAGGTCACCGAGGTCTGTCCTTGGGGACAGCCCAAGAGGGGCGATCAGGGTGACGACGGCAAGGTCTGTCCGTGGGGTGGGATTCTCGTGCTCGTGAGTCGGGTGCCTTCCCTGAGGTGTGTCCTCGGGGGGCAGCCGGGGGGAGGTGAGGGGGCGCCGTGTGCCGCCGAGGTCTGTCCTGGTGGGCGCCCTGAGAGGAAGGCCGACTGTCGAGGAGTTGGTCGAACTCCGACACGAGGTCACCGAGGTCTGTCCTTGGGAGCAGCCCAAGAGGGGCGATCGGGGTGACGACGGCAAGGTCTGTCCGTGGGGTGGGATTCTCGTGCTCGTGGGTCGGGTGCCTTCCCTGAGGTGTGTCCTTGGTGAAGGTGGAGGGTGAGATCGCGGGGGACGTGGATCTAGGCGACCAAGGTAGCGTGCCACCGAGGTCTGTCCTGGGGGTGAGACTTTCGGATTAGCGGTCCGGGATTTTGCTGGTCGCACCCGGGGGAGAGGCGTTATGGACGCGGGCAGCATGGGAGCGCGCGTTCGACCTCCGGCGTCACGTTTAGGGGCGCGTGCCTCGCGTTCCGGGAACGGAAAGGCGCGGCGCCCGGCTGCATCCGCATCCAAAGCCATGAGTGCCAACTCCCCTTCCGCGTCCTCGACGGCTAGTGCCGCGCGCGGCGACGAGGTCAACAACGTCGACAAGATCCGCGACATTCTTTTCGGGAATCAGATGCGGGACTACGACGCGAAGTTCGCGCGTCTGGAGGAGCGTTTGCAGGCGGAGGCGGCGGAGTTGCGCGTTGAATTGATGCGCCGTTTGGCGTCCCTGGAATCGTTTGTGAAGAGCGAGTTGGGGGCGCTCAGTGAAGCCTTGCAGACGGAGCGCGACGAGCGGGCTGGGGCGCTCAAGGTGATTTCCGGGGAGCTGAAGGAACAGGGGAAGCTGCTCGAGAAACGGGTGCTGCAGCTGGAGAGCCAAAACGAGAAGGCGCATCGCGAGCTGCGGGAACAGATTCTGGCGGAGGCCAACCGGCTGGGCGAAGAGATCCGTCAGCGCTCCAAGGATTTGAGCGCGTCGCTTTCCCGTGAATCGCAGGAGTTGCGGAGTTCGCTCACCCCGAAGCAGCAGCTGGCGGAGATTCTTGCGCAGATGGCCATCCAACTCCGGGGCGAGACCCCGGATGGCAAGCGGGAGCGTTGAACCGAGGTCATGTCCGAGTCGCCACGATCGACTCACGTGCCCCTGCAACCGGGATCCCCGTCCGATGCCGAGGCGGGCGCGATGGAGGAGTTGCGTCGTCTGCTCCTAGGTCAGGAGCAGGTGAAGCTGAGCGATCTGGAGCGGCGCATCGACGATCCCACGCTGCGGGTCGAGGACGTGAGCGCGGTGCTGCCACAGGCGGTGTCGCGTTGTGTGCACCAGGACGGACGGTTGGCCGGCGCGCTCGCGCCCGCGGTGGAGGAATCCCTGCGAGCCTCGATTCGGCGTGATCCGGCGGTGCTGGCGAATGCCATCTTCCCAATTATCGGACCCGCGATCCGCAAGGCGGTAAGCGACGCGTTCCGACGGGTCATGCAGACCTTCAGCACGGCGATGGAGCACAGTCTCTCGTGGCGTGGGCTGCGGTGGCGCTGGGATGCGTGGCGGACGGGGAGGCCGA
>JADLFD010000386.1 GCA_020845805.1 Verrucomicrobiales bacterium
ATGCCGCCACGACGTGCAACAGCATCAAGGCGGCGGTAAACGAATACTATGGCAAGTACGGCCTCATTGCCGGCCCGAAGGGCGCGGCGCTGACCTTCTCCAGCGGGATCTCGGAAGACTGGGATCTGTCGACGCTGGTGGCGGAAGGCGTGGCGGAGAAGCCGTTTGCCGTGCGCATCGGCAACGGGTTCATCGGCGCGGCGAACTCTGGTTCGCGCCTGCGCGTGATCAACATCTCGGCCAACACCACCAATACCGCCGTGGCGGATGGTGCCGGCGACCTGGCGGGCGGGGCCTACAACCTGGACGGCACGGGGGCGACCAATGACATCGCCGGTGTCTACCTGGTGGAGGCCGTGATCGAGCAGGTGGACTCCCAGGACGCGAAGGACTTCAACGACCGCATCGACGGTGCGGTGCTTGGGGCCACGAACCTGACGAGTGCCGACCAGCGCGGCCGCGTGAAGTACACGGCGCCCTCGAGCGGCAAGACCTCGGTGCGCATCTATATCGCGCACCGCTAACGGGCCATCGGAACACAGGGTTGTTTGCTCGAAACTCAATGACGACGCCTGGGCGGGTGGCTGCCACACCCGCCCCGTGCCTTGCTGAATCGGTACCACCTCCGTGATGCCAGGACTACCAGCCTTTCCAGCGGGTTCTCCTCCCAGAGCCATGGAACTCGGCGAGCGTCTCATCGCCGCCGGGTTGCTCTCGGAGTCCCAGCTCGAGCTCGCGGACCGCGAACAGCGGCGGCGCGGTCTCCCGCTGAGCACCGTTCTGGTGGACCTCGGCGTGGTGTCGGCGGAGCAGATTTCGGATTTCCTGGCGCAGGCGACGCACTCGAAACGGGTCAGCTTCGCCTCCCTCAAACTGGATCCCTCGGTGACCGGGCTCATCCCGCGCTCCGTGGCGCGGCAGTTGCGAGCACTGCCCGTGTCTCAGGCGGCGGGGACCATCACCGTGGCGATGGCGGACCCTTCGAACGTCATCGCGATCGACACCATCAGCCAGCTCACGCGCCGGCATGTCGAGGTGGTCACCGCGACGGAGCGCGACATTCTCAACGCGCTCGATCGCCTCGAAGCAGAAGGGGATTCGATCCAGCACTCGATCGACCGCATCATCGAGGCGCACACCAAGGACAAGGAATCGCAGCCCGAGCCGGAGCAGGTCTTGGGGGTGACCGGCGAGGACGAGGCACCGACCATCCACCTGGTCAGCCAGATCATCTCGCGAGCGGTGGAGACGGGAGCGAGCGACATTCATTTTGAGCCGGAGGAACGGCTCATGCGGATCCGCGTGCGCATCGACGGCGTGCTGCATCCGGACGTGCTGATTCCCAAACCGCTTCAACCCTTGGTGGCGGCGCGTCTGAAGATCCTCGCCGATCTGGACGTCTCGGAATCGCGCATCCCGCAGGACGGCCGCGCGACCATCACGGTGGGTCGCCGGCAGGTCAACCTGCGCGTCTCCAGCCTGCCCACCAGCCACGGCGAGAGCATCGTCATCCGCATTCTCAATCCCGGCACCGGCCTCGCCCGGCTGGCGAACCTGGGACTGCCTCCGGAGACCGAGGGACGCCTTCGTCACGTGATGGACGCGCCGCACGGCGTGGTCATCGTCACCGGCCCGACGGGCAGCGGCAAGACCACGACCCTTTATGCAATCCTCAATGAAATTAGTTCCACTGAGCTTAGCATTTTTACCCTTGAAGACCCCGTCGAGATCCGGATGCCAGGCATACGCCAAACGCAGATCAAGGAGGACGTGGGCCTCACCTTCAGCGCTGGATTGCGATCCCTCCTCCGGCAAGACCCCGATGTCATCCTCGTCGGCGAAACCCGCGATGTAGAGACCGCGCAGCTGATGATTCGCGCGGCGCTGACGGGGCACCTGGTCTTCTCGACGCTGCACACCAATGACGCGCCCGGCGCCATCCCACGTCTGCTGGACATGGGGGTCGAGCCGTTTCTGCTTCCCGACAGTCTGCTGGCCGTGATCGCGCAACGACTCGTGCGCCGGCTGTGTCCGAAGTGCAAATCACCGGTCGAGGAGCCCGAGAAGGTGTTCCGCGACCTGGAGGTGGAGCCGCCTGCGGGGAAGGCGCTCACGCTGTGGAAGAACGGGGGATGCACCGCCTGCGGGGACACTGGTTTCAAGGGCCGGCAGGGCATTTTCGAACTCATGATGGTCGATGGCCGGTTCCACGACCCGATTGTCCGGCGGGCCGGCGCGCACGAATTCGGAAAACTCGCGCGTGAGGGGGGGATGGCTTCGATGTTCGAGGACGGCGTGCGGGTGGCCATGGAGGGTTCGACGACCATCCAGGAGCTCCTGCGCGTCACGCGGATGCACGGGCACTGAACGGAACATGAACACGTTTCTCTATCAGGGCATCGATCAGAACGGGCGCACGGTCAACGGCCAGATCGCGGCCAAGGACGAAGTGAGCCTCGAGGAGAAGCTGCGCGAGATGGGGCTCTGGCTGGTCGACGCCAAGGTCGAGAAGCCGAAAGAGAAGACCAAGAGCGGCATGAGCCGGTGGACGCCTGGCGGGGATGGTGGCCGGCGCGAGCTGATCGACTTCTGCACGCTGATGAACTTCCAGCTGCGCGTCGGCATTCCGATCCTGCAGGCCTTGGAGGTGGCCGCGGGCGACTGCAACCACCCGCGGTTCAAGGCCACCATTGTCGAGCTGCGGAAGACCGTGGAGGGCGGCGAGTCCCTGGCCGACGGCATGGTCCGGTTCCCGCGCGTGTTTCCCGGCCACTTCACCAGCCTGATCCGGGCGGCGGAGTCGAGTGGCACGGTTCCGGACGCCTTCATGGAACTGAAGCGCTATCTGGAATGGCAGGAGCAGATCGTCTCCGACATCCGGCAGGCGACTATTTATCCGGCCATCGTGCTGGGCGTGGTCTGCATCTTCGTGCTGGTGCTGTTCACCTTTGTCGTTCCCAAGTTCGTTTCCTTGCTTTCGATCGCGAAGGTTGGGCTTCCGCTCATCACGCGGGTGGTGTTCTCGATGAGCGATGTGGCCAAGGCGACCTGGTGGATCTGGATCGCGCTGGTGGTGGTCGCCCCGGTGTGCATCGGCATCGCGCGACAGAAGTCGAAGAAGTTCGATATCGCTTTCGACAAGGTGAAGTTCGCGCTGCCGGTCTTCGGTCCGTTGAACCACATGCTGGTCGTGGCCCGTTTCGCGCACAACCTGGCGGTGCTGTACCGCTCGGGCATCCCGATCATCACCTCGATCCAGCTGTGCCGCGACCTGGTGGGCAGCTCCCTGGTCGGAGTGTCGCTGGTCGACGTGGGACAGCGGGTCGAGTCCGGCGAGACCATCAGCGACGCGCTCCGCCGGCATCCCGTTTTTCCGCCGTTGCTCATCCGCATGGTCTCCATGGGAGAGCGCACCGGCAATTTGGACACGTCGCTCGAGAACGTGGCCAGCTACTACAACGTCGTGATTCCTCGCCGCATCAAGAAGGTGTTCAGCCTCATGGAACCTGCCCTGATCCTCTTCTTGGTCGGCGTCGTTGGGACGGTGGCCCTGGCCATCTTCCTTCCCATCATCTCGCTGATGGGCGCAGTGCGGTAAACCCCGAGTCGTAATCCGAAGCATGAAAATCCGAGGTTCAACATTGGCCGAGACGCTGAGGCGCGTGGCTGGCAGGCCCGCGCATGGCGACATGTCGCGGAGCAGCAGGCAGGTACAACGGCACGCGCGACGTGCCCGCAAGGCAGCCGGCGCGGAGGCCGGATTCAGCCTCATTGAGTTCATCGCGGTGGCGACCATCCTTGGCATCCTGGCCGCGGCGGTCGGGATCAACGCCATGGACCGCATGCGCCGCGCGGCGCGCGAGTCTGAGATCCTCAGCATGGAGACCATGTCGGCCGCGCTGAAGACGAACATTCTGCGGTACAAGCGGATTCCGGCGGCGGCGGACTGGCCG
>JADLFD010000387.1 GCA_020845805.1 Verrucomicrobiales bacterium
GTCGGGTCCACCAGCACCAGGCCGGCAACGTCGCTCGGATAGAGGTCCGCGAACACCCGCGTGTACGGGCCGCCAAAGGAATAGCCGACGAGCAGATACGGCGGACGCCGACCCGCCGCCGCCAGGGCCGCGTGGAGCTCCATCGCGATCTGACGCGCATCCCGCGGCTTGGGTCCGGGTTCGGAACCCCAATGCCCGGCATGATCGTAGGAAAACACCGGTGCAAACTCCGCCACGTCCCGGCTGATTCGGTTCCACAGTTCCGCGGGAGCCGAACCGAACGCCTCGAGGACCACGGTGGGCGAACCGGTGCCGCGCACCACGGCGCGAACCCGGTGGGTCGGAAGTTGGAGCGTGATGGGCATATCGCGCTCCGCCTGCCGGGCCAGCATCACCCCCAGGCCACCGACTCCCAACGCCACTGACACCAGCGCACTTCGGAAGATCATGGCTCGGTCTCCCTTCATCGGTGCGACCGGTTGTGCGACAACGCGAGGATCGCGAACGCGCTTCGGACCAGGGGAAACACGAGCAGGGCCGCAAGGCAAACCAGGGACCGCACCCAGACGAGGTTCTGGAAGAGCAGGAAACCCGTGGCAGCCAACACGCCCACCCCGATGAGCCACCACACCCAATACGCGAGGATCGAGGCCATCCCGAACATCCCGGTGGCCCGCACCCGATCCCACGCCACCACCGCCGCGATCATCTTCAAGACCAGGGCCACCGCCATCCACAATGGCAGGCGCTCCATCAAGGGCGGCAACGAATGCACTCCCAAGCCGCCCGGATCGCTGTCGCCTCCTCGCAGGACGAAGGCGAAGAAGGCGGTCAACACGACGGCCGTCGTGCCATCGGCCAACCGCCGCAGCCAGGTCACGCCCGACAAGCCGGTGTGCAGTTCAGAAACCAGAAACCGCCAGCTGAGGAGAATGCCCGCACACGGGGCGAGGACCATCAGGAGAACCTGATCCCTCCACGCATAGTAGACGCCCAGTTCGATCCTCCAATCGTCCAGGCTCGCGAAATCGCCAAACCACACGAGCCAGCCCACCGCAACCACCAGGGTCAGGCTCCAAGCAATCACTGAACTCCACAGCGCACTCACCCACTTGGAGCGCACCCACGATCCTGCGGTGAGCGGCAGCGCCGCTTGGAATGATGACATGCGGAGGTTGTCACTCCAGAAGTCGGGCTTCGCCAGTCCACAACCCACGATCTTCGCCAATACCAAGGGCGCCATGAACATCGCCACCATCACCCCCGCCGTGACCTGCCCCCTCCCATCCCCACCCAGCGCCGTGGGAATGGCCGTCATCAGCAGCAACACCGCAACCGCCCCGGGAAGAACCCAGCCGGTCCGTCGAAATTCGTGCCACAACAAGGCACGGGCCGCCGAGGCAAAGGGCTGCTTGCCCGCACCTATCAATCTCCCAGGGCGCTTGCGGTCCAACGGCCCAAGCCGTCCCGACCACGGGCTTCGTCGATGCCGCTGCGCCCGGACCCGATTCCAGCAGAACCCGAACGCGGCCGGTCCCGCAAAGGCCAATCCCACCTGCATCCCCGTCATGAATCGTTCCGGATCCCCGACGAAACCCCAGTCACTCAGGGTGCCCACATAGATGTCGGGAAGGAAAAACATCCAGACCGAAGCCAGGAGCGCGACGCCGATCCCCAGGCACAGCAACCGCAG
Source organism: Verrucomicrobiales bacterium (assembly GCA_020845805.1). GTDB lineage: Bacteria > Verrucomicrobiota > Verrucomicrobiia > Limisphaerales > CAIMTB01 > CAIMTB01. Next base: position 1,694 of record JADLFD010000387.1, read on the forward strand.
TCGGGGGCGGAAAGCCAGTGACCACACCATGGACTGCAGAAAGGACACACCTGCGACGAGATAAAGGCTCGGCCACAACAACGGGGGTCTTCGGCCCAACGGCTGCAGGAGCATCAGGACGCATGAGAGATAAGTCCCCACGACCGTCAGGGCTCCGCAGACGAGGGGAACCGCCACCAAGCAACACGTGCTGATCGGAAGTTGGTAGAGGCGCGAGGGAAATCCACCGAGACCTCCCCGCGTCGGGCCTTCGGTAAAATGAACCGATCCCACCGCCGCCGTCACGATCAGCGCAGTAAGGGCATACGCCACGGTCGCCCCATGCTCCCGTCCAGACCCCGTCGCCGCCATCCAATGCATGAGCGCGCCGCCCAGCAACAGCAGGATCGCTCCCGCGATCATCGGGCGACGAACCCGGGAGAAGAAATCCCAGCCAAGGGCCACCCAAGGCGATCTCATACGTGCGGGTCGGCTCCGCGCCGCGCGTCGACGAGCGTTTGCGCCACAAAAACCTCATCCAAAGAAGGCACCTCTTCCGCGACCACGGTCGCCCCCGCCGCGCGCGCCATGGCCAGCAGCCGCATGGGATCCCCCCGAAACAGGCCAGTCCAGTCGCGTCCCGCCCCCTCCAAGGTCAGCAAAGCCTCGAGCGCCGGCGGCGCCTGGCAGGGCTCGTCGAAATGCAGATGCAACCGACGGTGCCCCTGCTTGATGTCATCAAGCCTCCCGAACAGGACGATGCGACCCGCCCGGATCATGGCGATGTGGTCGCACACACGCTCGATTTCATCCAACAGGTGCGAGGAGAAGAATACCGTCCGTCGATCCTCGGCCACCGTCCGGATGATCGCCTCAAGAATCTCCCGGCGAACCACCGGATCGAGCCCGGAACTCGGCTCGTCGAGGAGGAGAAGCTCGGGACGAAACGCGAGCGCTACGATCAGACCCGCCTTGGCCTGCTGCCCCTGGGAAAGCGTCTGCACCTTCTGGGAGGAAGGGAGAGCGAATCGCTGTCGCAACGATTCCGCATACTCGCCATCCCAACGCGGGTAGAAGGCCCGGGTGTACCGCAACAGCTCGTCGATCCGCATCCACCCCGGAAGATCGCGGCGCTCGGAAAGGTACCCGGTCCGCCCCAGAACCCCGATCGGATCAGCCACCGGATCCCGACCGAAGACGCGGACGGTTCCCGACTCCGGGGCCAGGAGCCCCAGGATGTGCTGGATGAGCGTGGTCTTGCCCGCACCATTCTCGCCCACCAATCCGAATACCGCCCCGCGCGGCACATGAAGCGTCACCTGGTCGAGCGCGCGGCGCCCCCCGAAATGGCGCGAAACACCGGCGACGCTGATGACGGCGTCGGACGAGGACGTCGATGGACAGGGAGTCGTCATGACGGGGGCGAAGCCATCCGCTGGTGCCTCCGACGCAGCAGGCCGACCAGATCCTCGACGCCGATGCCCATCTGGGCCGCCTCCGCGAGCAGTCCATCCACGCGTTCGGCCAGGATGCTCTGCTGCTGACTGCGAGCCACCGGCGGCGGGTTCTCGGCGACGTAGGTGCCCGAGCCGTGCCGTTTGACGACAATGTTCGCCCGTTCCAATTCGAGATAGGCGCGGGCCACGGTGTTGGGATTGATGAGCAGTCGCTCCGCGAGCGTGCGGATGGCGGGCAGCTCGGCGCCGGCGGCCAGCTGCCGGGACGCCACCAGAGAGCGGATCTGCTGGACCAGCTGGAGATAGATGGGAACGCCCGACGCCGCCTGGATGCGCAGATGCATGAGACGCTCAGAGTATTAATACACTAATACACTTTGTCAAAGGTCCAGCGCGTGGCGGCGTGACACGTAAAAAGGGCGTCGGATCCCTGGGATCCGACGCCCTGCAAAATGTCTCGGGAGGTTGCCGCAAAGCGCGGCGACCGCCTAGTACTAGTACTCGCGCTCCTTCTTGCGGCCCGGCTCCGGAATGGGATACCGGCCGTCCGCCCCCATCGTCACCGGCGCTGGCGAATCCGGAGTGAATTTGTCGGCATCCGGCGCAAACTCGTGAGTCGAGTTGAGCAACTCGTCGTAGGTCACTTCCTGTCCCGTGTGCGCCGCCATGCGGCCCAGGGAGGTGACCAGGGACGCCTCCACGCCGCGCTTGGCCTCGTTGTAGGGCTTGTCGTTGCGGATCGCATCCATCAAGTCATTCCACTCGTTGGTGTACGGATCCTGCTCATCACCCGGCACCTCGGACACCCAGCTGCGATTGCCACGATCCGGCGTCTGGCCTTTGTGGATGCTCGAGGGCAGGCCGCAATCGTTGGCCTTGGAAACCACCGCCATGCCCTTCGACCCGTGCGCGTAGCTGGAATAGATCGGGACCGCGCCGTCCACGCAACGCCCGCCAAAGAGCATCTTCGCTCCGTCCGCGAAAGTGTACTCGACGGAGTACGAATCGAAATTCTGGTCCACGTACGGATTGCCGTCGGCATCCGTCTTGTAATGACGTCCGCCCAATGCCTGGGCCTTCACGGGCCACGACCCCTTCATCCAGCAGAGGTGATCGATGATGTGGATGTAGAAATCGCTGAAGCAGCCGCCCGAGGCCCACAGGAAGCTGTGGAACCGGCGGATTTGATACATGAGCTCGCTGCCCTTGCCATCCCACTTGGTGGTGAACGCCGAGCCCACCGGCCCGTGCATGCGGTAACCACGCAGGAAATTGATGTCCCCGATCTCGCCGTCCTGAATGCGCTTGGCCAACTCCTGCATGCCGCGGTTGTGGCGCGACATGAGGCCGACGCCGACCTTGAGGTTCTTCGCGGTCGCCTCCTCGGCCAGCTTCAGCATGCGGCGCGAGGACGGTCCGTCCGCCGTCACGGGCTTTTCCATGAACACATTCAACCCCTTCTGGATCGCGTACTGGAAATGCACCCAACGGAAGGCCAGAGGCGTGGCGAACACGGCGACGTCACCAGGCCGGAGGCAGTCCATCGCCTGTTTGTAGGCTTCGAATCCGATGAACTTCTTGTCGTCGGCGACCTCGACCTTGCTGCTCACCCCGCTGCGCTTGAGCGCCTGATAACTCCCGTCGAGCCGGTTCTCGAAAACGTCCGCCATGGCCACCAACCGCACCGGGCCCTGCTTGACCGAAAGGGCGTTCACCGCCGCGCCGGAACCACGCCCACCGCAACCAATCAGGGCCACGCTCACCGTGCTGTCGTCCGCGGCGTGCACATAAGGAAGTTTGACTCCTGCCAATGCCGACACGGCCGTGGCGGCCCCCGCCTGCTTGAGAAATCCACGTCGACTCGTCTGCGCCAAATCAGACTGCGGTAAAGCAGCCTCCGGAGAAGGGTGATGCATGGCCCTGAGTCTGCCCATAGGCATTCCTGCCGGGCAATTGCAGACTCACGGGATGTATTAAAAACGCTCCTGGTCCTGATGGCTGGGGAAGCCGCGAAACACCTGAAGCCGGGCCAAAAACGGGTGGCCGCTGCCAGCGACCATGGACTGCGGTAACGCAGTCACCGCAGTCCTCCGCGCTTCGCGCGGCACCTCCCCGTCTCACCTTCGCTTCGCCTAAGACCAGAGCGGCGCCTGCGTCGCCGCAGATCACGCCCCCTGCCTCAGGGCACGAAAAAGCGCCCGCTTGCGCGGGCGCCACACACACACGAACAAATGCACCGACAAATTCGATGCCCCAGGAAAGCCGGGAACCGCCAAACCATCCGGAGTTCCGTCGAGGAGGGTCCACCCGACCGACCGATCGACCATCCCCCCGTCCCAGGTCGTCGCACCCCGGAGGATCTGCATTCCTGGATGCAACCTCGGACTCGGCTTACTTCGCCTTGGCAGCCGCCGCCTCGGGCTTGCGCCAGGTGCGCTTCGGCGCCTTGGTGATCAACCCCTTCTTGATCGCCTTCACACTCACCCGCACGTAACGGACTTCGCCGTTCGGCATGATCGCCTTCACGCGCTGCAGATTGGGGAAGAACCGGCGCTTCGTGATCGCCGTCACGTGCGTACCGATGCCGCCTTCGCGCTTGGGCTTACCACTCCGCCAAACAATGCTGCCCTTCGATGGACGGGCGCCGGTGATTTCGCAAATCCTAGCCATAGCTCAATCCTCAATCCTGACCGCGTACAAAATGGGCGGCATGGGTATCAAATTACCCTTCGCCAACGCAAGCGGCATTTCTGGTTTCTCACGGTCCTTCGCGGTCCTCCGCGGCGGCACCATGCCCCCCGTCGCCCCGCCACCGCGCATCGGGCGCGACCCGGAACTGCGGTCTGACCGGTCGACCGCGCTCGCGTCACGGTGGTGGTTTGACACCGCCTTCGGTGATTTGAGATAGAGGGAGACATGGTCCAGAGCCGGTTCCGATGCCGTCGCGCCAGGACGCCGGCCTGGTGGCCCATGTGGCTGCTGGTGCTGGCGTTAGGGGGAATCCACCCCGCGTCACACGGCGTCGGGCCCCCACTGGATCTTTCCGGGGACTGGGAAGCCATCCCCGAGGTTTTCCAACCCCACGGAGGGCCCTACCATCGGCTGCATTTCGAGTTGCAGGCCCTCGAAGCGCTTCCCGTGCTTCCCGATGGCGTGCGCCAGTACGAGGCCCGTTACACCGGTCAACTCACCTACTTCGAGACCCGGCATTTCTACAAAGCTCCGGCCGGGTGCGATCTCGGCGCCATGGCCGGCCCTGGCGCCTACGAACCCTTCCCGCATACGTACTCGCTAGGCTACGGCCTGAACGTGACGTCGTACTGGACGATCCGACCCGACTCCGGGGTGATTCGCGTGGGCAGCATCGAGGGCCTCGGCCGTTTCAATCTGCCCGCCATCCCCCGGCCCCATGGCGATTTCAATACCCAGCTCCTGTTCGGATTCAACCCCGGGGCGGGTCAGGAGCCGGTCGCCGACACTCATGCCCGGTTGCGGCTCGTCGGAGGTCCTCAACAAGGGGGCGAACACGTGGCCTCGGATCGGTGCTTCAATACGCCCTTCGGCACCGGGTCCGACCACGGGCAGATGAGCTTCTGGCGCGTGTCTTCGGGCCCCGCCGAGCTGGCTGCCAAGGGAACGCTCCGCGGCCGCCTGACTTCCGCGGTCACCGTCCTCACCTCGGGGACGGGGGACGAAATCCACCGCGCCACCGTCCAGGTCTTTCGACAGGACGACCATCTGCGCGATCAGCGGCCCGGAGAGTCGGACCGTGCGTATCGCGACTACCTCGAATCGCAAAGTATCCTGGCGGCCCCGGCGGCCACCCTGACCCCGGACGACGAAGGCCAGTTCCGATTCGACAACCTTCCCCTGTTCGCACGCGCGACGTCCTCGGGACCCGCTCCTGCTTGGCGTCCGCAGCGGTACTGGCTTCGCGTGGTCTCGGCCGAGACCGATGAGATGGCGCTGGATTCCGAGGCCAACCCGATCCCCGGCCGAACCAACACCCTCCAGTTTCTGGGACAGGAACGACTCAACCTGCTCGCCGACACCGAGCTCGAGATCGCGTTGCGACCCCACACGTCTCTCGCCGCGAAGCGGGAGCTCATCGCAGAAATCAGCCGCCTGGGACCCACCCGCTACGCCCCCATCGAAGCGCGGGCAGCCGCGCACCTCGATTTCCTCGCCAGCCAGGGAGTCCTGACCGACGCCCAGGACGAAGGGCTTCGTCGCGCGCTCTGGGCCGAGCGCGTCGTTCGCGATGGCGCGCGTTACGCCCACACGGCGCTGGATCTCGGGCTGACCGGGCTTGGAACGGTGCTGGCCGATGCGCTGGGCGACCTGAAACGCTGGGAAGGCGCCGGAGTGGCCGACGCCCGCAAACAGTTCCAAAAGGTGCGGGACACCCCGCGCCCCGGAGCCACCTCCGGGTTCGATCTGGATTCCGTCGGGGACCTGACTCCCGCGATGCGCCAGTTGCTGGAACGCGGGCGTACCGTGGAGTTGGCCGACGAGATGATCAAAATGGTCAAGGCTCTGCGTCCCGTGTTGCAGGAGGCCTTGTTGTCCCGCGGAGTGGCACCCGAAAACGCCAAACGCATCGCCGTCGGGATCGAGCAGGCGATGCTGGGATTGCTCAATGTGGTACGCAACCAGACCGCGCGCGGAGCGACGAAGGACGTCTTAAAGGGGCTCATCAAGGAGTACCTCGACGACGCCCTCAAGCCGGTGCTCTACGACGGGGTGGTTCCCTACTCGTTCACGGCGCTCACCGCCCCTTCACTCGACGACTCGGTGGACCGCATGATCCAGTGGAACCGCTCTGATCAGGCGGCCTACCTGCGCGATCGCGATCGGACCGTGGTCGTGTTGAACCAACTCGGCCAGGCCGCGAGCGATGTCATCTCCCGAGCGATCCTTTTCCAGGCCGGAGGAGAGGCCGCCGATCTCACTCAGAAGTACGCCGGCCTGGCCGGGCTCGTGCCCCCGGCCCGTGCCTACGCCATGGCCGTGGAGAACTTCGCCAAAGCCGCGAAGTACGTCGCCAACGGAGCCGGCATCCTGGGCCCGGTGGTTTACACCTTCGCGGGAGGTCCCCACCTCGTCGCCGAAGGCGTCCACGCTGCCTACGGCGGCTCCGCGTCCAGCGGAAGCACTCCCGGGCCGGCGACGCAGGCCGAACCCTTCGCGTCATCCCGCGCTCTCGCGGCGCACACGACCACGGTGTTCCCTCCCCTGACGATGCCTTCTGTTCAGCCGTTGCTCGCTGATCTCCTGACCCTGGACGGTTTGCTGCGCTCGAACCGGGTGGGGGCCGCCATCCAGTTCGCCGCCGGCCGCGAAGGCACGGGCACGGGCTACGCCCGTTCCTGGGAGGATTGGCTCCGGAACATCGCGCGGGTGGAGGTCGCCCTCCAGGCGTACGCCGTTCCAGAAAACCGGGATACCTTCTCGCTCGTGGTGCCGCACGCGGTCTTCTACCGCATGAAAAGCGAGATCCTGTCGGCCAAGGTGGCGCATGACGAAGCGTTGCTGGA
>JADLFD010000388.1 GCA_020845805.1 Verrucomicrobiales bacterium
GGTTTCGACCAGATGAACGATCTGAATCGCATCACCGCGGATCCGAAGCAGTGCGGCGGGCGCCCCTGTGTTCGCGGCATGCGCATTAGGGTCAAGGATGTGCTGGACATGCTGGCGGGCGGCGCCTCCCAGGAAGAGATCCTCGCCGATTTTCCCGACCTTGAACCGGACGATATCCGCGCCTGCCTCGCCTACGCTTCGCGGTATCTCGACCACGCGGTCCTCGTCGCTGCCTGATCATGCGTCTGCTCGTGGACGCCCAGCTTCCGCCTGCGCTGGCTCGATGGCTGGGTGAACACGGCCTGTCCGCTGCTGCGGTGCGACAACTGGGACTGCGCGATGCGGATGACGGCAGTATCTGGAGGTTTGCCGTCGAGGGCGGCTGGACTGTGGTGACGAAGGATGAGGATCTGGCGGCCCGGTGCATCGCCGATCCGACCGGGCCCTCCATCGTCTGGCTGCGAAAGGGGAACTGCACCAACCAAGCCCTTTTTGCGTGGCTGGAACCCTTTCTTCCCGAGATTCAGGACCGACTCAATCGGGGAGAGAGACTCATCGAGGTGCGCTGACGCCGAGGCGGCGGTGGCTCCCCCCGTCACTCCCTTTCCCACGTTTCCGGGTGCGGCTCGTGATCGTTGTTCCAGCGGCGGCGGGCGGTGTCGGTGGCGGCGATCCAGTTCGTCTGGCGGGCGGATTCCACGTGGCCGTCGGCAAAGGTGAGATTGGCCGCTCCGTGATGGCTGGTGCCGGGCCAAAGGGCGGGATCGGACGAAGCCACGTCAAAGTGCCCGGACGTCCAGAACATGGAACCCATCGTGAGACCGGGCTGGATGTCCCCGACGGCGATCAGGCTGGCGGGCGAGACGACTCGCGATTCCGGCGTGGGAACGATTCGCCCGCCGGATCCGTCGGCGTACCCGCCGAGGCCGAGGTTGGCCGGGTCTTTGAACTTCGTCGTGCCGGACGCGTTCAGTGCGTACTGGCCCTGGCCGCGCTTGCCGTCGGCGTTAGCCACGACCTGGGGGCAGCGCAGGACCCGCATGGTGTCGGCACGGTCGGCGAAGCGGTCGTCGCGGACACCGATGAACGGTACCAGCGTCATCTTCCAGTCGTCCTCCATGAGCCAACCGTACTGTTCGCCGAAGCCCATGATCCCCATGCCGGCGGTGGGCGGGTAGGCATTGAAGTCGCCGAGGTACATCTGCGTCGCGAGAGCCAGAGTGCGGAGGTTGTTGCGGCAGTCGGTGGAAAGGGCGGCGCCCTTGGCGCGGCCCAAGGCGGGAAGCAACAGGCTGGCCAGGATGGCAAGGATGGCGATGACGACGAGAAGTTCGATCAGCGTGAAGGCGCGTTGGCTGCCAAGGCGCAGGCGATCGTCACGTACGACCGTGATCTGCTGGATCTGGGAAAGTCCTTGGGCATTCTCATCGTCCGCCCCGCCCGCTTCCCGGCGATGTTTCATGGGGGTTGAACAGGCTCCCGCGCCCGCATCCTTAACGACTACGGCTTCCTGAGACGGAAGAAGCGAGGGCCGCTGCCGATCTCGAGCGTCACGACGTTCTGGTCGCCGATGACTTTCGGGAAGCTGCCGACCGGGGCCCAGCCCGGCGGGTTGCCCAGGTCAACCGCCGATTCCAGACTGAATCCAGCGGTTGCGACCGGCCACGAGAGCGTGACCTGCGGGCCTGTACGGAGGAGCCGGACGACGGCGGGAGATGCCGGCGAGTCGAGGATTTTAACCAGGAACGCATCCACCGCGAGCCAGTTGGCCTCTGTCTTCAGGCTTCGTTGAAAGGGATGCTGGATGGGGAAATCGGATGAACTGGTCCGTCCCACGACCAAGGCGCCACCATCCGGGGCGAGGGCGATTCCGTTCGCTTCGTCGAAACCGAAACCGTTGGAACCTCCCCGGCCTCCGCCAAGGAACGTCGACCACACCAGCCGACTGCCGTTCGGGCTGAGCTTCAGGACAAAACCATCCTTGGGCTGACGCGGTGTCAGCCCGCCGTCCAATTTCGCCTGAATCGGGTCGGCCGTCGGAAAATCCGGAGATTCTGTGAAGCCGACCACACACGCATTTTCGACCGCGTCCACGGTGATAGCGGAGGGCAGTTCCGATCCTTGCGCTCCGCCGAGATAGGTGAGGTACTCCAACGCTATTGCCTCCCCTCTCAGCTTGGCGACGAAGGCGTCGGAGTATCCACCCGCGAACGTTCCCTGAAATGCCTGGGGCGTGGTGAGAAGGTCCGGTGCGGAGGTCTCTCCGGCGAGATAGATGGCCCCCGACCCATCGAGAGCTAGAGCTCTGACCGAAAGTTGAATACTCGCGGAGGGCGGCCCGGGAGGGTTTGGCCGGCGGAGGAATCCCGACCTCGTGAGTTCAACGGAGGAACCCTCAGGGCTCAGGCGAACGACGGTCACATCTGACTCCCACGTATCCGGGGACGTGGATTTGCTGGTGGTCCACGCGAGATGCGCACGACGAGAGGTGTCCACTGCCAGACCGGCGACCCTGTCGGCTTGGTCGATGCTGCTCAAATAGGTCGAGTAATTCAGGGTCGTGCCATCCGCGGCGATCCGGGTGACGAATGGGTTGCCCTCCTCGCTCGTCAATTCTGGCTGCACCGGGTTCTTCAGCGGGAAATCCACGCTTCGAGTTCCCCCCGCAATGTAGACGTTGTCCAGGGCGTCCAACGCAAGAGCAGTGACACGGTCGTAATTACTCCCGCCCAGGAAGCTCGAATAGACCAGACTCGACCCGTCGGCGGCGAGCTTGGCGAGGAAGACGTCACTGTCGCCGGCGAGTTGGCCCTGGATCGGGTTCGCGGTCGGGAAATCCGGCGAGCTTGTCTGGCCAACCACCACGGCCCGGCCTTGTCGGTCAACGGCGATTGCGACGCCGCCTGAACCGCCGAAAAAGTCCTCATCGCCCGTCAGTAGGGTCGAGTAAACGAGTTGCGTTCCGGAGGCGTGGAACTTGGTCACGAAGGCAGCGCCGTTGGCCTGGAACGAACGTCGGAGTGCGTTGGGCGTGGTAGGGAAGTTGCGCTGGGACCAGGTCCAGCCGGTCAAATGCGCGCAGCCATCGGAATCCACGGCCACGTCGGTTGCGTGGTCGCTCAGGCCGCCACCCAGATACGTGGAGAAGGCCAGGATAGGATCGATGACCAGCGCGAGGGTTCGGTCGTAGCGCGCGACACGGAAGGTCACGTGGTGTACGAGCGGGCTGTCCCCGCTCACGGCAACTGGGTCCAGAACATACTCTCCGGGAACCCGCACGCGCCCGCCATCGGCCTCCTGGAACAGGACGGGCGCGCGCCAGCGGAGCTCCCGACCCGCGACAACGAGTCGAAGGTCTCCGTTCTCGGTGACATCCGCTTGGTCGGCTCCCTGGATGGCCAACCGAATCCGACTCGGCTCGGCTCCCGGCGCGACGACGAAGTCGTATTCGAGTTGTCCGTCGTTCCCGTAATAGACGAGGTCGACGCCCGGATACACCTCGCGGTAGCGGACCTTGGCGAAGCTGGGAACGTTGGTGCGCCAGCGCGACGGGTCCTTTCCGAGAAAGAAGTGGAACTTGCCGGGGAGGGGGTCCTCTCCGGTGATCGCGGCGTTGGGGTAGGCGCCTACCAGCTGCATGCGCAATAGACGGAACTCGGGCGTGGGGGTCCGGATCGTTGTTGGGCCGCGGCCGATCTCCGCTGGGTTTGGCTGGCTGGCACCACCGGATCGGAGACCTGCGGTGCCGTCGTCCCACGGCCACCAAGGGAATGCAGTTCCGCTCGTGCCTTCGCGCTCCGCGTCCGCCATTCCAACAGCCAACATCAGCACCGCCTCAGTCTGTTCGAGCCAGATAAGGCAACCCGGAGTGCGAACCTCGAATTTGGTGGCCGCATCCACTTGCCCATTGTTGGGGACGAAGCTCAACGGCACGCGGGCAATGCCGAGGTCACGCGACCGCGGAGACGCGGGCAGCGCTACGGTGAGGGCTTCGTCGTCCCGCGGTCCGGGCAAGCGGGAGATGTTCACCCCCCGCTGAGCGGAGGCGGAGACTGCCCAGAGAACCGCCGTGGTTGCGGAGAAAAAGGCGATGGCGTGGTTCCCCGAGAGCATAGGTCGTGGTCGGCTGAGGCTCGGTTCAGGTCGACCGGTTGCGCAGGCTCTGGGCACAGGGCCGAAGCGAACGGCCGAGATCCATCGCAACCACGAGCAGTTCGTAGGTTTCTGCATAGCCAGAAATCACCGGTGTGAGTCGGCCTCGCGAAGTTCGCCGTCATGGCACCGCCAACCGCTGGACAATCCACTGACCATCGGCGCTCCCCGTGATATACACGCGCCCGAAAGCGTCCGAAACGACCCCCCGGGCCACAGACACACTGGCCCACGACGCCAGCGGATGGCGCAGTTCATTCGGCCATTGATCCCACGACTGCGTCGCCGCATCCCAGCGGCGTATTGTCCATTGCGCGCCGCTGCCCGCCTGCTTCGTCATCCCCACGACGTAGACGTTTCCCCACGGATCGGCGGCGATGTCATCGGCCCGGTTGTAGTCGCCGTCGGCATATTCCGAGAGAATGGTCTGCCAAGTTTCCCCGCCGTCCAGGCTTCGCCGCACGTACCAGGCGGGCACACCGATCACGTCGTATCCGGCCACGTAGACGTTGCCTGCGCCATCCGCGGCAACCGCCCGAGGGTACTGGGCACCCTCGTTGTCCCTTGTAGCGTTCCACGCATCGACCCATTGCCATGTGCCGCCCGAGTCCCGTGAACGCAGGACGGACCATTGAGTGGTCCTGGTGGCGGTCAGGGTGCCGACAGCGAACACCCCTCCAGCATGAGCTGCGGTGGGACCCACGTATGCTGCTCCCATGCCCTTGGCCAGGGGCTTGGAGGACTTGTAGACGGTGGCCCAATTCTGGCCCTGGTTTGCTCCTCGACGGATGACCCAGAACTCCTTGCCCTGCCGGTCGTGGGCGGACCCGCTGGCATAGACGTTGCCGGTCAAGTCCGTGGTCAAGCCGTAAGCGACCGAACCGCCGTCCTTGTTCCAGGCTTGCGCATCGTCCACCACCACCCAACTCGCGCCGCCGTTCGAACTCCGGCGCACCTGCCAATAGGCGCGTCCCCCACGACTCTGGTATCCGGCGGCATAGAGGTTGCCAAAGGCGTCGGCGACCAAGTGGTGCATCAAACCGGGGGCAGCGTCGCTGGCCGATGCCGCAGCCGGTTCGACGGACAGATCGACCTGCAGCACCGAGCCCCCAGGACTCTCTCCGCCGATGAACAGGTCAGGATGCGCCGGATCCGGCGAGAAGGGATCGAGCATCACGGCATGGCCGATGGCGTCGGCGTTAGGTTCACCGAGCGCGACCAACGTCTCCCAAGATTGGGCATGCGAAGACAAGGCCGCCGAGGCCAGGACGGCGAAGATCCAGGTCATTGGTTTCAACGGCGAGGCGGGATGTGTGTTCATGGTGCTGGGTTGTCGGGTGCTTGTGGGTTTGGTCACTCCGGATGCCTGCGGGAGCGCACTGTGAAAAGGGGTGCTGCCGGTCAGCGTGTTGACGCCTCTTTCCTTCCCCGGACGATCCCGAGATGGCGCAGAATGTCCTCCGCTGGCGATGCTTCGCCCGCGAGTTCGAGTGCGCGCAACAGGGTGTGCTCGGCGGTGGCAAGGTCGCCGCGCTGGGCCTGCACCCAGCCGAGAGCGTCGAGGAACTCCGGGTTCTCGGGGCCTGCCTGGACGGCGTCTTGGGCGAACGACAGGGCTTCGTCAAGCTTCAGCCGATGGTCGGCCAGGAATGAGGCGAAGCTGGCCTTCACCCGCGGGTGCCCGGGGGCGAGGTCGAGGGCTTGGCGGAAGAAACGCTCGGCCTCGGCGGTCTTGTTCTGCTGGCCGCAGACGGTGGCCAGGTTGACGAGCGCCGGCAGCCGGGCGTTACCCGAGCTGCGCTCGAGCAAGGCGCGGAACGTCTTTTCCGCCTCGGCGAACTGCTTTCGCTCGGCCTGAAGGATACCGAGGTTGCCGTACGGAGAGGGGTTGTCGGGATCGAGTTCGAGCGCTTTGCGGTAGAGGGGTTCGGCTTCGTTCGGACGTCCCCGTTGGCGCAGGATTTCGCCCAGGTTGTTGTGAAGTGCGGAGGACTCGGGGGCGCGTTCGATGGCCCGCCGCAGCTGGCGTTCAGCTTCGGCCAGGTCGCCTCGGCCCGAGGCGACCAAACCCAGACCGCCGAGTGATTCGCCGTTCTCGGGTGAGCGTTCGAGGGCCTGGCGGAACCACCGCTCGGCGGCGTCCAGATCGCCCCGCGCTTCGCGGTAGAGGTTGCCGAGGTTGTGATAAGGGGCGGCCTCGCGGGGATTCAATTCGATGGCGCGTCGGTAAAGCCGCTCGGCCTCGGTGGCGTTCCCCCGGTCGAAGTGGACGATGCCGAGGGCGGTGTGAGCGGCGGCGTGAGCGGGCTGCAGTTCGATGGCCTGGCGGTACGCGCGCTCGGCGTCGGCTGGGCGGCGTTGGAACCGGCACGCCTCGCCCAGGCTGTACCAGGCGTCGGCTTGGTGCGGAGCGATGTCAAGGGCGCCGCGGTACGCGCGCTCCGCTCGGGGGAACTGACGGCGTCGCAGCGCGAGGTCGCCTTCGCGGATCGATGCGGTGGGGTCGGCAGCGTCGAGTTCGCGCGCCTTAGCGAACGCCGCGAACGCGCCGTCGTCGTCGCGTTGGTCGGTGAGGGCTTCTCCCAGGTTGCGATAGGCGAGGGCGAAATCCGGTCGCAGCTCGATAGCTCGCCGGAAGCTTTGTGCGGCCTTGGCCACCTGGCCCAGGTCGCGCTGGAGTGCGCCGAGGTTCAGGTGGAACGCGGGTTCGAAGGGGGCGCGTTCGAGGGCCTCGGTCCACGCCGCCTCGGCCTCGGGCAGTCGGCCAGCGTCGTGCAGGGCCTGGGCGAGGTAGCTGTGCGCGATCGGGCAGGCGGGATCGAGCTCGGCGGCGCGGCGGGCAGGAGCCACGGCGTCGGTTGGACGCTGGAGTTTGAGGAACAGTTGGGCCTGGAGTTCCCACGTGCCGTGGTCGTCCGGCGCCGTCCGCAGCAGGGCCTCGGCTAGCCTCAAGGCCTCCTCATGCCGCCCGAGCATTGAGGTGACTTCCGCGAGGCGCTTGCGGGCAGGGACGGCGTCCGGCTCGAGTCGGAGCACTTCCCGGAGTTCCTCGGAGGCGCGTTCGAAGCTGCCGATCTGGCGCAGGGCGAGGGCGAGGTTGAAGCGGTAGAGCGGGACGTCGGGTTCCAGATAGCAGGCGCGACCGTAGGCGCGGATGGCGGGTCCAAAAGCGTCGGCTAGCTCGTAGGCGACTCCGAGTTGGTTGAAGGCGGCGGCCCGGACTGCCGGGAGTCGTGACTGAGCAGCAGCTTGGTCGAAGCGGTGCGATTCGGCGGTGGCATCGGGAGCTGGATTCACGGGTTCGGCAAGCCATTGGCGAAGCAGGCCGGCCAGGGCGGTCCGGTTCGCCGTCGACAGGTCCGGACCACGGAGGAGGTTGGTTTCCTTGGCGACGACGAGCGCGATGGGTTCTTCACCGGTGGGCCGTCGAACGCGAAGAGCGAGCGTGGCGCCTGGACGCAGGAGGACGGCGGTGGCGAGGTCGTGCGCGTTGGTCAGAGGGCGATCCTCGAAGGCCGTGAGGATGTCACCGACCCGCAGGCCGGCACGGCCGGCCAGCGAAGTGAAAGCCAGTTGGGCGATGCGCACCTCGGGCGCGCCGCGGGTGCCGTGCAGTTCGCGTAGGCGCCACCCCACGGTGCCGCCGCCCGCAAGTTTCGTGGCCGCTTCGGGCCAGTCCAAGGGGGAGCTCAGGAGCGCCCACGTGGCGCCGGTGGAGAGTTCAACGGTCTGGAGCGTGTCGATGCGCCGAGGCTCGGTCGGCGCGGAATCCGCGCGGGCGGTGGATTCGGTCATAGCCGTGGCCTGCACGGAGCCGAAGGCATTGAAGAAATCTACGGCGCCCTCCTTGACGGTGAGGACGGCGGCGAATGGGGAATGGCGAACGGGGGATTGGGCGTTGGTGGAAGCTCGATCGAGGCGTTGCAGCTGGACCCCGAATTCCGTGCCACGGGCGACGGCGGTGGCGGCGTCGGTGCGGATGGCGTAAGCCGGGGCGTTGGTCAGCTTGGCAACCTTGGTCCAGACTTGGCCTTTCAACAGGCGGATCTCGGGCGGCCGCAGCAGAATGTTGGTGTCGGGCATTTGGGTATGCACCGAAAGCGGCAGTTCCACGCTCGTGTTGAAAGCGAGGCGTAGCGTGGTGCCGTCGAGGAACTGAATTTCCACCCGGTCCGCGTCGCCTGTGTCGATGCGGTCGCCGAGGTGGACCGTGGCGGACGCCTGGGCGGGGAGCGCCGCGCGCTTGGCCCCCGCGCTGACGGTGGGTTCGCCGACGACGGCACTGAACTGCCCGATTTCCGGCCCCGCGGCAGGGCGCGTCGGGAACAAGCCGACCAGCGTCCACACGACGGCGACAAGGGCGGCCACGGAAGCGAGCCCCCAGCGCCACGGCGAGTCTAGGAGACGCCGCCAAGCGTGACCGACATGGCGCCGCCACGCGCCTCCCGCCGCCAACGCGCGGGAACCATAGGGAGCCGGGGTGAGGAGGTCGGGGTCGGCGAAACCAGGCTGGGGGGGGCGGCCTGATGCGCCGCCGGCGTCCCGTAGGATGCCTGCCGCCAGGCTGGCTTCGGGCGCGCCACGCAGCACCGTGAAGATCGATGCCTTGACCCGCTCGTGGCCTTCGGGTCGGCCCAGCAGGACACGCAGCGCAAGGTCGAGGTTCAGCTGATCGGCGAGTGTGCACTGGGCCGCCGCGTCGCCGGCCAACTCGCGTTCGGCCTCGGCCCGCTCGACCGGTTCGAGTCGGTTCTCGAAATAGGCGGCCAATTGTTCGGGCGTCAGCATGGCTGCCTTCCTTCCCGCTTGCGCTGGATGCAGTCCCGGAGCTGCTGGCGCACGCGGAAGAGGGACGTCCAGACCCAGGCGGTGCTGCGCTGCAGCCGCCCGGCAATCTCCTCACTCGACATGTCTTCGTGGTACTTGAGGGTGACCAGGCGGCGTAGGCCGTCGGGGAGCGCTTCGAGGCATTGGCTCAGGAATTCTGCCTCCTGCGACTGGCTTGGGTCGGTTTCCTGCTGGGCGAGATCGAGCCGCCGGGCTTGGGCGTAGCGGGTCTGCTGGGTCTGCTCGCGGCTGAAGCGCAGGATCTCGGCCCGCATCAGGTTCCCGGCGATCGCCCGCAGCCAGGCTCCCAGGGCGGTGCCCGCCCGGAACTCCGCCATGTGCAGGAAGGCATGGACGAAGGTCTCGTGGGCTAACTCGTCCACCAGGTGGGCGGCCGGCGTGCGCAAAGCGAGGAAGGCGCGGACCAGCGGCAGGTACCGATCGACCAGCGGTTCGAACGCCGCGAGATCGCCCTGCTGCACGCGGCGGATCAGGGCGTCTTCGTGGGCTGGATCGAGGTTTTGGGCGGTCGGCTGCATCCGCTGGATGCCCCCTTATAACGCGAGCCGATAGCTTCCTTACAAAAAAATGGCGCCGTATTCAGTGAGGCAGAAGCGCGAGGAGTCGGGCACGATCCGCACGCCACGTCCGAGCTGTCATGCCCTCGACAATCTCCCGGATCTGCGGTGTGGATGGCGTGGGGACCGGACCTTGAGCGAGCATCCTCGGCATCGCCTTGAACAGGACCTGTCGGAAGTCTTCGCGCCCCGGGCGGAAGTAGTGCTTCAGGACGACAGCCACGGTCCGGTGGCCGGTGACGCGCTGAACGAGTTCGAGGGGAACTCCGGCGGCAAGGGCGAGCGTGATCCACGTGACGCGGAAGCTGTGGAAATCGTGCAGCGAGGCCCGTCGCTGGCCATTCTCGCGGTCCTTTTGCAGGGCGTCGACCTTTACCCCCCGACGGTTCCCTCGGATGATCGAGGCGCCGGTCTCGCGTTCGAGTTCGTTGAGGTAGTTGGACACCGTTCCCCGGCTGCAACCCGTCGTGGCCATGACGTGGCCGAGGTTGGCGCCGCCCGTGTAGGCCTCGAACACGGCTCGCATCCGTGGCACTCGGGCGGAATCCCCCAACCGTCCCAGGTACGCTTCAACCCGTGCCTGGATCTCGGCGAGGTCCGTGGTCGCCGGCAGAGCCGGGGTGCTCTTCGGCGACAACGATTCCAACGCTCGGGCGATCACCTGCTTCACCCGCCAGGTGATCCCGTCCGGATTGCTCCGGTACATCAGGGCAGGGTCCGGGAAGCAGAA